>JALVQM010000274.1 GCA_027025615.1 Desulfobacteraceae bacterium
AACATCGCTTCCCTGGCCCTGGATCTTAAGGCCGAAGAGGAGAATTTCAAAACAGCCAACAGGGGATGGCTGCCGGGGATGTTTGCCTGATATACTTGCTGGTGTGCTATGGTTTTTAGCAGCCTTTCTTGTCCCGAACAGCCCCAATTAACCTTAAAAACCAGGCCGTATTATGTCCGCCACCTCTGCGACTACCTCCCCGGCTGAATGCAATCACTGGATGCCGGAACCTTGCTGGTTTATTCCCGGCCCATCAAACTGGCCTGGACCCAAAAGAGCCTATAATTGACAAAAAATGACTGTTACTTCCCGCTGAATCCGGGATAAGTTTGACTCAATGACAAATACCCACTAAAATCATTAGTAAATGATTGCCCGCAGGATATATCAAGCCGCCCTTCCGGAAATATTGTTAGCCGGCGCTTAAACGGGAGATCGTTTTTGCAATGCATTTGCTTTTTCAAAAAGTACCGGGCAACAAGGCGTCCATGGTAAGTTTTGCCCTCAGGGATAAGATATATCGTGCTTTTTTCGTAGTGCCCTGCACGATACTCATTTTGCTTACCGGGCTGCCGGTTAGTTCTCCCGCTGCTTCATTGGATTTTTCCCCCAGTGAAAAAACATGGATTGCCGCCCATCCTGTAATTTGCTTTGCTTCTGACCCCAATGCCCCACCCCTGGAATGGATCGACCAGGACGGAAAACATCAAGGCATTGCAGCCGGACTCCTGAAACTTGTCCAGAAAAATACCGGCCTCGAGTTCAAATTGATCGCCTGCAACAACTGGCAGGAAGCCTTGGAAAAAGCCAGGACGCGGCAAGTTGACATCTTGACGGCCGCAGCACCTACAACCGACCGGAGCAAGTTTCTTCTTCTTACCGATCCATACCTGGTGGTCCCCGGAGTCATCATCACCCGGACCGCGGTAAACAGGCAACTGACCCTTGCAGATCTAAATAAAATGAAGGTTGCCATTATTAAGGGTTTTGCCTGGGAGGACTATCTAGGGGCTGACTATCCTGAAATCCGTATCGACCAGGTTCCGGACATTTCCACCGGGCTGCGAAAAGTAGCCATGGGCCTTGACGACGCCTTGGTGGAAATCCTTCCGTCCGTACTTTATCACATTGAAAAAGATGGAATCAGCAATCTCAAGGTCGCCGGCAGGGCCAACTATTACGCCCGGATTTGCATTGCAGTGCGCAGTGACTGGCCGGAACTGCATTCCATAATTCAAAAGGCTTTGAAAGCAATTGCCCCTGAGCAGAAAGAAGCAATCGTCGGCCGCTGGGTCAGGCTGGAGAGACAATCCCTGTTCGGGCAAAAGATGTTCTGGTTGATTTTCCTGGGGGGCGTTGGAACTTGCAGCCTGACTTTGCTGATAACATTTGTCTGGAACCGGTCTTTGAAAAGGCAGGTCAGATTAAAAACCGAACAATTGCAAAAAGAGCTCGCAGAACGCAAGCGTACCCAGCGGCGACTGGAACAAAACGAGATTTTCCTCAACAGTGTATTCAACAGTATCCAGGGCGGAATCAGCGTCCTTGATACCGAATTCAATATCAAGAGCGTTAACTGGATAATGAACAAGTGGTGCCGCGACAACCTGCCACTGGAAGGCAAAAAATGCTACCAAGTCTTCCGTTTACGGGACAAGCCATGCAATCCTTGCCCCACCTTGCGCTGTATAAAGTCTGGCAAAGCCGAAAGCGAGATCATCCAGGGCCTTGCCGGATCAGGCCTCGAGTGGATCGAACTTTTCAGTTACCCAATGCTGGTTGCCCAAACAGGTGAAGTCCAGGGAGTGGTGATGTTCCTGAGAGACATCACGGAGATAAAACAGTCCACCGCAAGGCTGTTGGAAAGTGAAGCCAAAGTACAAATTATTACCGAGTGTGCCCGGGATGCAATTGTTATGATGAACTCCGATGGCACCATTTCATTCTGGAATCCGGCTGCAGAGCGCATTTTCGGCTATTCCAGGCAGGAGGTTATGGGTAAGAATCTCCACCAGACGCTGGCATCACCAATACACCATGCCGATTACAAGGCCGTATTTGACGTATTCCGGCAAACCGGCAAAGGTGCTGTAATCGGTAGGACCATCGAGCTTTGGGCGCGCCATAAAGACGGTTATGATTTTCCCGTCGAGCTGTCTTTGTCGGCCATGAAAATAGCCAAGGGATGGCATGCTGTGGCTATCATCAGGGATATCAGGCAGCGCAAGCAGGCCGAGGCCGAACATGAAAAACTCCAGTACCAGCTCATCCAGGCCCAGAAGATGGAATCGGTGGGTCGCCTGGCAGGCGGCGTGGCCCATGACTTCAACAACATGCTGAGCGTAATCATCGGCAACGCCGAGCTGGCCCTGGGAGATGTTTCTCCAGGCGACAAGTTACAAACCAGGCTGGAAGAAATTCTCAAAGCCGCCGGCCGTTCCAGGGCTATAACCCGCCAATTATTGGCCTTTGCCCGACAACAGACGATCGAACCCAGGGTGCTTGATCTCAACACGACAGTCGAGAGTATGCTCAAGATGCTACATAGGCTTATCGGGGAAGATATCAACCTGGCCTGGCGGCCGGGCAACGATCTTTGGCCTATAAAGATCGACCCTTCCCAGGTGGACCAAGTGCTGGCTAACCTGTGTGTCAACGCCAGGGATGCCATAAGCGGAGTAGGAAAGATTGTCATCGAAACCCGCAATGTAATCTTTGATCAGCAGTACTGTAAGGACCATCCGGGTTTCACTACAGGCCAGTTCGTCATGCTGGCGGTAAGCGATGACGGCAGGGGCCTTGACCGGGAAACCATCAAATACATCTTCGAACCGTTTTTTACCACCAAGGGCCAAAGCCATGGCACAGGCCTGGGACTGTCCATGGTCTATGGGATCGTAAAACAGAACAAAGGATTTATAAACGTATACAGCGAGCCCGGCCAGGGCTCTACCTTCAAGATTTACCTGCCGCGCCATGTGGGTGAAGCAGAGCCGGTACCTGGTGAATCCGACAAGCAGATGCCCAGGGGCAAGGGCGAGACTGTCCTGATAGTGGAAGACGAAGAACTGGTTTTAAAAATGGGGCAGGAGATGCTGGAAAAACTGGGCTACCAGGTTTTTGTGGCCGGCACTCCTGACCTGGCCTTGGAATTGGCCCAAAAGCAGGCTCACCAAATCGACATACTGATTACCGATGTCATCATGCCGGGCATGAACGGCCGCCAACTGGCCGAACGGTTACAAGAACTTAATCCCGAAGTTAAAATCCTTTTTATGTCAGGTTACACAGCCGATGTTATCGTCCACCGAGGGGTGCTGGAAAAGGGAGTAAACCTGATCCAAAAACCGTTTTCCATATACGAGCTGGCAAAAGCTGTTCGAAAAGCACTTGGTGGCAAATCCGGGCTGGCCTGATACCCCCCTGACCTGAAAGCAAAATCAAAATATGCGAAACTTTCTATACGTTATCGCCAAAGATCAGCTTGACACTACCCTTCAGCCAATGCCGCTCGAGCGCGGTTTGAAGCCGGCCCCTGCAGGCAGACTTCGGAGGGTCGGTTCCTCCATCACTGCAGCAGCTTCTCGTGCCGCACGATCAGCTCCCTGCCAACCGATCCGCTTTGCTGCGGCACACACAACTACCTTGACAGACAGCGCTACGCTCCCCGTCCTCCCCTGGAGTTCCCAAAGAAAAACTAAACTGACAGAAACATAAGGTAGGGGGAAATAACCAGTAACCAACCAAATAGCAGGAATGGGGCGACCACAACAATAAAAACAGGTATAACTTTTACAAGCGGTAGATCCTGGCTATTCTTGATTGACCAAAAACTCAGGGCAATAACCCAAAGATAGAACATATAACTGATGGGCATTATCATTGACTTTGCAAAAAAAATTAATGGTATTGTAATGAAGTGTGCAATGACTCCAATGCAACTTATTGACATCAATGAAAGCAAAAGAGGCTGAAACGAAACCTCTTTTGAAAACAGCTTTATGATAAAGAATAGCACAATCACAAAAACAAAGAATAATAAGTATGTTATGATTGCAACAACTTGCGGGATTGCCAAAAATGAAAATATATCGTTCAGTGTTTGACTATTAAAGAAATTTGTTGGAGCATGCTTTCTTTCGAATAAACTTTTCAGCAATACGACAACAAAGCTGACAACGAATAACGATACAATCTCTTTCCTTTTGTCTATCGAGTTTCTAAAAAGATCGCCAGGGGAAACAATTATCGCTTTTAACAAATTCATCAACTATTTACCTTGTTCTAAGTAGTACAGATTTTCATACTTTGTGTTTGGGTAATTTTTATAGCTAGGGCTACTAACCCATGGATCCCACCGGTAATAATATGGTTCTTCCGGATTATTGACTAATACTTTGTCTGGGCCAGGATTAATAAATTTATTGTATTTTTGTGCCACCCTTCTTTTCGTTCCAATAGGAAATTCACTATCTTTGCACGGGTTATCGGGATCATGCCTCCACTCTTGCAGCACATCTCGTTCTAATCCTACTAATTCCTCTGGGTCCGATCCCGGAAAGGTCCATTCCATCCCTTTCCCTATCTGAGATGCCCAGCGATTAAAAAACCATCTAACCCAATTTTTCACACCGTGGTAATCATATCCGGTTGTCACCCAAATAAGACCAAAATGATCAATAGAATTCTCCGGATCATTTAAGACAAATGCATATAAATTATATCCACCACTTTCCCCCAGTGGGTCCCTATTTATCCACCTGCCTGCCTCGGGCAGGTAGTAGCGGTATCCGTAGTAGTACAGCCCGGTTTCCTGGTCAAAATACTTTGTAGAAAACTTCCAGGGGTTGTCGTCTGCGAAAGGGCCGTCTTGTTCGATCAGGTTGCCAAAGCCGTCATAGCGGTAGGAGGCCACAAGCTTGCCTGAC
>JALVQM010000275.1 GCA_027025615.1 Desulfobacteraceae bacterium
GCTCGCGTGGCTACGGTCACGTTAAGATTGAGATGAAGGATGTCAGTGCCCGTAAGATCGAATATTATCGCAACAAGGATAATGAGGCGCAAAAAAAGATTGATGTCAAGAACCCCGAAGCAGTGGTCCAATTTTTCAAGGACTAGGGAGAAAGAGGCTATGGCGACGTTTATCTATTATTTGGATTTCAAGGGGCCGGTGCATTTCGGAAGCCACGGCATCGGCCTGGAAGAGGCCAATATCGGCCTTGGGTCTGATTCGTTGCTGTCGGCCCTGGTAAATTCCCTGGCCTTGCTCGGTATGGCTGACGAGGCTATTGCCGCATTGCAACAAAAAGAGCCGGCCTTTGTCTTATCTTCTCTTTTCCCCTATGGTAGAGACGACAAGGGCAAAGTGGCCCATTTGTTGCCGCGCCCCCTGCGCATGCCCGTATTCCTTGATACTTCTCTTGCCAAGGATATAAAAAAGCGCCGCTGGTTAACGCCTGAAGAAATTCCGGTTTGGCTGGAAAAAAGTCCCATCGACAAAGAAAAGGCCGCAAAACTTGCACGACCGGACCCTGTCTTTTGCGCCAGTGACGATCATGACGACACCGGAAACTGGTGGGTTGAAGAGCTGCGCCCGAGAGTAGCCCTTGACCGGTCTTCTGCAAACAGCGCCATCTGGTGGTGCTCGGCAATCAATTTTGCACCCGGTTGTGGTTTGTATGGCTTGTTGCGGATAAATGATCCAACTTGGCAACGGCCTCTCGCAGAAGCCTTTGCCTTGCTGGGGGATATGGGCCTTGGTGGTGAGCGAACCTACGGGATGGGTGAATTTGAAATCGGGAAAATGGTTGCCATGGATGATGTGCCCGGCTTTAAGCTTTTGGATCAGATGCCGGTTAACCTCCTGCTATCAAGGTATTTTCCGGCGGCAGAAGAGTTATCTGAACTAGGAAGTATGCTCGAAGCCTGGGATTTCGTTGAAAGCCGGGGCCATGTCGTTTCCGGACGCAGCGCAACTTCCATAAAGCGCAAAAGCTTGCACCTGATGGTTGAAGGGTCGCTTTCGCGCCGTGCCTTGCGGGGAGCTATGGTTGATGTGACTCCCGGGAAAGCCTCTGAGCTTGGCCTGTCACACAGGATTTATCGATGCGGCCTGGGATTTTGGCTTGGTAAGGGGGGTGAAGCATGAGCAGAAACAGGTTTGAAAGGATTATGTTGAGATTAAAAGTTTTAAGTCCCTTGCACGTGGGGACCCAGCAAGGTGAACTGACGGGACTGGAGTTTATCGGTGAAAAAAACCGGCTTTATGTGGTTGATGAAAACAAGCTCGCCTTCTTTCTGGCGCAAAATCAACTCGTGGAAAAGTTTGTGGAATACGTCAGGAACACCGACTGGCCGAACCTGCGGATTTTCATGGAAAGAAGTTGTAAAGTGCCTCTGGATAAAATCGGCCCCAGAATAGCAAGCTACGTGGTTGATTGTCCGAACGCTATGAAGGTCAGAAACTTCAGGCCGATGATAAGAGAC
>JALVQM010000276.1 GCA_027025615.1 Desulfobacteraceae bacterium
TCACCTACCTGGGCCACCAGTTTGTCGATGAAAGGAAGCCATTTTTTAAAAGGCACAAACTCGCCAAAAGGCACCAGATGGGTCTTGTCGTATGTAGCAGCCACTTTACCATCGGGTTTAATCAGATAGGCCCTGTTAAAAAGCACCACCCGATCATTTTCCTTTTTCTTTGCCGGACTTCCTATCAGAAAAGCCGCACCGGTCTCCATTACAGTACGGGTCACCAGCTTGGTCAAGGAACGATCCTGGCTGAAAAAAAATGGCGTGGCCGTTTCCGGCCAGATGATCAGGTCGGGACGGGAACGGGCGGCAACCAACGAAAGATCCCTGTACTTGACTGTTGTCAAGACCTGGAATCGGGGGTCCCACTTGATTGCCTGATCCACATTGCCCTGGACAACAGCCACCGAAACAGCCCGGGCTTTTTCTGCATAGCGCTCAATTGTTTTAAGCCGCAGGTTCCCATATACCAGACAGGCTGTCATGACAAACACCAGGACTGCAACACCAAGGGACGTTTGCCCGGCGGTGGGCACTGTATTCTGCCAGCCCGTCCCTGACCACCATAGCAAGGCCATGGCCAACACCATATTGGCCAAAACAACCAGGGCCGAAACACCGTAAACACCAACCATGTCCGCCACCTGGATCAGCCCCGGGAAACGGTACTGGCTGTATCCCAACAGCTCCCAGGGAAATCCTGTAAAAATCGTGGCACGTAAATATTCCATGGTCACCCAGGCAACCGGCGCAAGCCAGAAAGCCCGGATCGGGCTTTTTGCCAGGCGCACCAGGCAAGTTGCAAACAGGGCCGGATAAATAGCCAGGTAAGCCGCAAAAAGGATCAGAACACAAACAGCCAGCGGCAGGGAAAGCTTGCCGTAGACGTTCATACTGTGAACAACCCAGTACACCAGGGTCAGGAAATGGGCAAACCCAAAGACAAATCCCAGGCGTAAGGCTTGACCGGCATTTGCTTGTCGCAGGGCCAGGATCAAGGGTACCAGTGCAATCCAGGCCAGCCAGCCCTGGTCCAGACTTGGGAAAGCCGCCGTAAGCAGCAATCCGGCAGTTAAGGCTAATATATATCTGGATTTCTGTATCGACTGCATAAATTCTTCATGTCAATCAGGCTATTCAAGCTAATGGGAATATGGGGCTATATCACGGCGGGAAATAAATTGGAACAATTCAATGTTATGATAAAAGCTTGTCTGAAAAGATAGCTCAGGTCTCATCCTGCCCGACGACAAACTTTTGAACCAGGTCGAACAGGTCCTGAATTCCGAAAGGTTTTGCCAAAAAGGCGTCGGCACCCAAACGAGCTGCCTGGCTCTCGTCCTGTGGTCGGTCTGACATGAGGACGAATACTGTCTTCGGATGCTGTTTCTTGATTCTTTTCATAAGATCAAAGCCGCTGACATCCGGCAGGCTGGTCTCAGCCAGCACCATGTCCGGCAGTTGATCCCCAGCAAACCGTTCTGTAAGTTGGCTGCCGCTCTCCAG
>JALVQM010000277.1 GCA_027025615.1 Desulfobacteraceae bacterium
TGGTTATCCGGTACTTTTCCCGAATCAGGCGGTCGATGATTGGAATTTCTTTTTTGTCTAAGTAGATTATTTGTGGATGTTGCTCGAATTCTATCTTGCAATACCGGCTTTTAACGCCGGCAATGGCGGGCATTACATCTTTTATCGAGCCGATTTGCTGACCGTTGATCCTGCTTACAACCAGGTCCCTTAAGTTTTCATAACCTATGGTCAATGCCGTTGGAATTACGCCGGACAATATTACTATTTTCTCACGCTTTTCTCCCTTGGGCAGATAGTCCTGGTTCTGACTGTAATATAACAGGTCTACGGGGGCTCGTTTTTTCCAGTTGCTGCCATATTCACGCAGATATGGTACACAAAGCTCCTGGAATATCATTCCGGCAACAATAATGTATTTGGGTGGACGATCTACAAGGTAAGGAGCTACAAGGTATTGTTCCGGTTTACGATGGTCAAGGGTGAGCTCTATTTTAAGCTTTTTCCCGTTGCGATAAATAGTAAAGGGAATCTTATCCCTTACAAAATACATACTCCGGATAAGATGGGAAAGTTTGGTCTTGCCGTAAAGCGGATGATTGAAGTTGCCGGTTGAAGAAATATTGTGGCCCCCAACCTGAACCAGGACGTCTCCGGCTTTCAGACCGGCAATTTGGGCAGGGCTGCCCTTGAGTACATTCTGGATGTAAATGCCATTAACCTTTTCCGGCAGGTTGATATAACTTTTAAGTTGGGGATCAAGCAGGGGGCTGTATTTAAAGCCTGCCCTGGGGAATCCTTCATAGGGCAGTGAAGCTGCATCTTTCATGAAGTGCCGGATTACCGGTTCTGCTAGAACCTCGACCGTCTGGGATTTTGATGAATAACGCATAACGAACCCGGCCAGCTTGCCACCGGACAATACCGGTAAGGTTATATTTGCATATCGGTATTGCAGAGATTGATTCAGACGATAGGTCAAAAACGGTTCGCCGAAAGGGTAGGAAGCCAGGTCCACCGATGTTATGGCGCCTATGCTGGGAATCACGTCTCCGTTGGGTTTGACCTGCAAAATGGTCAACATCGACTGGGGCCTGATGTTTTGGGCCAGTTCCATCGGCCTTATGCCGGTTAAAAAGTCCGGATCTGCCGGTTTCAATAAAGCCAGGTTGGACTCGTAGTCCACAACCATGACACTGCCGGGGCACTGCTTGCGTTGATCAAGATGTTCAAGTTGAATATAGCGCTGGTTGGCTACCAGGTTTGCAGTAACCAGGACTAGACCGCCCTTAACTGCAACCCCTATGGCTTGTCGGGTTACCGGGCGCCTGTTTTGCCAGGGGCGATGAAAATACCATCCCTGAGAAGTTATGGTTACCTTGACTATGGAATAATTCTGCGCTGTTATACTTTTATTGTTGTCAGGGTGGAGCCCGATTAAAGCCCGGCATCCACCGCTAAGCAGTATTATGAAAACTGCCAATACAAGTAAGCCTGGTTGGGGTGTTTTTTCCCTTTGCCTCATGGGCTGTTGTCCTTCCATTTTTCAGGGACGATACCACCTTCCAGATAAGCATGTTCCCTGATACCGTATTTTACAGTCATACGCTGATTGGCTTTTGCAGCCGCGCCGGCTGTAAGAACTATTGGGCGGTGATTACCAATTAGCTGTATGACATAAAAATCTGCTTTGCCTGTTAATTGACGGTATAAATCTTCAAGGGTACGTACTGGCTTGCCATTTACCCGGTCAACGATAGCATTTGAGAAACGTTTCAAATGAATATTGGCAGGGTCCGGCAATACGCGACTGATAACTATCAATTCAGGGTGATCGCGGTAAATTTCCTTTTCCACAAACTTGGTATAAAAGTAGCGAAGTTCAATTGAAGGTTTTTGCAGGGTTGCAAATAATGCGCTTGAAAGAGGCTGGAAAACCAGTCCGGCGAAAACAACATATCTTGGCCTTTCGTCATGTCGATTTGCCAGCATCAGATATGGCCAGGGCATGGTTAGCTTTATGTCAACGGTTTCCTTTTTCCCGTTACGCATTATCTCCAGACTGACCCGGTCTCCCTTGAACTTGCGTTCGACCACTTCATTGAGCAACAGGCGTGAGCCGTCCATGGCTACATATCCGTCGCTGAAAATTGTTTTGCCGTCGATTTTAAGTAAAACATCTCCTACTTTCAGGATGCCGTGTGCCCCGCCGGCCTCCATTACGTCACTGACCATGACTCCATAATCGCCTGGCTGCAGTCCCAGAGCCCTTCTATGGGCAGGATTAATCAAGGGGAAAAATTGAATACCCAGATCAACGTAACGATCATAATGACCGTCCTGAACGTCCTTTAAAAAGCGGTGGATGACCGGGACAGGAATCATGTAACCGACGTTCTGGGCAATCAGGCCCGAGTAACCCTGGAAAGCAACTCCCACAACTTTGTTGCCCTGGAGAACGGGGCCACCACTGTTTCCGGGATTGATGGCAGCGTCGATCTGGATGGCAAGATGGCTGTCCACTCCTGAATGCGAGTAAACCTGGTAGTCAATCCGCGAAACAACTCCCCTGGTTACGGAGATACGGTCACCACCGATTGGGTATCCGATAACGCTGACTTCGGAGTTAAGTTTAGGTACCGTGCCCAGGGAAAGAGGCAGGGTTCCCTTGAAAAATTCTTTGTCCATTATTTCCAACAGGGCCAGGTCACAGTCATGGGCAATAAAACGTACCCTGGCTTCGTAGCGACGCCCGTCGCCTTCTTTTTCAACGGTGATCAATTTTGCATTGCTGGAAACATGAGCGTTGGTAAGTATGTGATTTCCGGTGATGATAAATCCTGATCCCCAACCGGTAGCAGTTCTTCCTGTAGTCCACGGTACACTGTAGTCCGGTCTTTGAGCTACCACCTGGATTCTGACAACGCTTTTACGTACCTGGTCCATGTAGCTCTGGGCAAAACCTGGTTCAACCCGGCATAAAAGCAGTGCCAAGATAGTTATAACTGATAGAGACGCAAAAGATTTAATTTTCATTTTGGATTGCAATTCTGTTGTTTGACTGGACTGTGTAAAACTGCTGATTAAAAAATCGCCTGTTGATCAAATTGTTTCATGCCATGCTAATACATATCAGCAGACAAGGCAAAGATAATTGTTCATAGCTTTGATACAGGCGGTCCGGCAGTGGTGATGAAAAATTATAATTCATCATCTAAATCCGCCTGTTTATAATCGATAGATAGGTTTTTAATGCTGAACCGAAGATGATCCGTCAGCCGAGGCTGGAATGGGCGAATACTTCAGCCGTGCCGAGGTTACGGCCAATAAAAGTCAGTGACGGTCTGGCCATATTAATTTTATAGAAATTTTTTTTCAACACCTCCAGGCCGAATGGGTGAACGTGGTTCAATTCAGTAGTATTGATTATGACATTAATACCTTTTTCACAGTTTGCCTTGAGAACTTGAATAAATTCGGCTGCACTGCTGCCGTCAAGGTCACCAATCAGTTTGAGGTGTAGACTTTCACGTGTTCGATGGATGAATATCTTGAAATTACTCGCCATATATCCTCCTTTCCCCATACTTCATTATCAGATTCCCTCAGGGTATTGTCCATATTCCATCGTCACTGGGAAAAAGTTTCAAATCGATAGAATAATTTCTATCACTGCAAATTACGGGCCATTTAATAAGTAAAATACATAATTCTGTAAAGATGTGTAAAAACAATAGGATGCCTGCTGCAGGAGGGTCGCCTGGCCCAGTCCGCCCTGATCAATCATGGAATTTTATAGAATATTGTGGTATTTATTTCACATGATTTTATGGTGGCCAGTACCGATATATTGCTTGCGCTGGAATGATTTATGGTTAATTTTCTACACTGTAAAAGTTTACCATGCGGTTGTCAAAACTTTGAAAGTTTGGTGTGACCATGATGAAATGTGACCGGTGTAATTGCGACACCCACGTAATATATGTAACAAAAGATAATGGGAAGATCTGCGGTAAATGTAAACTGAAGGTTTCCCGTTGTCATTGTCATCCGGTTTGTTCCCAGCCCGCCGCAAAATCGAAAGGTAGTGGGCATGGGTGATCTATCTATTGGAAACTCATACAGATATAGGCGCCTGCCGGGATTGTTGGGATGGCATTTTCAGTGGTGGATTTTTATTACCCGGGGGCTGCCGTTTTCAGTTTTACGGCAGAAAATATAACCACTTTTGCCTAGAGATGAGACACCATTTATATAGAAATATCCGGGCTGCTCATTGGGATTTTCAATGGTGAAGCCTAATCTGTCGGCAATCAATTTACCCAGTTCATAGTGGGTAGGCCAGTTCAGGTTTTTGAAACGCTCCACAAATCGGGTTTCAGGATTCAAGCCGTAGAGCATTATCGGCACCTGGGCTGATTCGATGACAAGATGGTCATGCCCGTACAAACCCCGCTCGCCAAAAAGTTCACTGTGATCTGATGTGAAGAAAAGATAGACCGGCGTTTGAAAAGTGGAATTAATATATTCGATTATCTGTCGATAAATAAAATCATTGTATAAAACCGCATTGTCGTAGGCATTACCGTTTGATTTTTTAAAATCAAGTCCATCCACGGGGTAAACGGCGATTTGTGGCCGGTGATCATAATTTTTAGCATAGGGTGCATGGATGTTGCGCTGGTGCAAAACGACGAAATTACGTTCAGCCAATGGAACCTTTTTCAGCAGTATCAACAGCCCTTCATCGTGGAATTTATCGAAAGTTTCCTGCCCTGTTTCATAGGTGATCATGGTGTCGATGATTTTAGTCTGGACTCCGTTAAGACAGTTTGCTTTTTGAGCCGAAATATATATGGTTTTGAAACCATGTTTTTTTGCCAGACGGAACAGGTTTGTATTCTGGTGAATAAGA
>JALVQM010000278.1 GCA_027025615.1 Desulfobacteraceae bacterium
TACAATTGCCTCCTGGGCCATAACCAGTATATGGAAAGGCCCCTTGAGACGTTCACCTGCTTTTATAATTTCCGCCATTTTGGCCTGGCTTGCTGCAATTGTATGGATAAATCTTGGCGGTTTCACCCTGGCAGGTTCTTGTTATGTAGTTCTTGTGCCTGGGGCAACATCCCTGGTCGTTATTTACGCCCCTAATTCCTCTGGTGTTCGCTTAAAATGGGTCCTGGCACCCCTTATCGTTCTTACCAGCCTTTGGTTGAGTCAAATGAACAGCCAGCTATTTATCAATATCCGCGACTACTTGCTGCTTTCCAATCCTGTCGGCAGGACAATCAACGATTTCTATTACAGCTACACCATGTACCCGGCCAAGAGCTTCAAAAATTTTAGACAACAAATTGTCCGAACCTGCCATTTGGAAAAGCCTCTAAAGCAACAATCTCCACTAGGCAAGGCCCTGATCCAAAACGATACTATACCTATCAGCGGCAAGTCACATTCCCAAATGTTGATAAGCCCTTCAGGTCGCAAACTTGTCCTGTCCAGTCCTTCTGGAAAAAAGATGGAGGTAAATGCCCGGCAATTTATCAGTCAGCCCCTCCAGGTTATTGAAGAATTTTCAAACTTGACAGACAACCTATCCAATTTACGTCAGATGACTTTCTACGGCCTGTTATTGGGCTTTCCGATTTTGCTCTACTTGACGGTATTCAATGGAGTATTGGGCTTTTTTTCTAATTTTACCGTCATGGACAGAGCGGCCCCGCTTACGGCGCTTTTTTGCCTGCTTTTGGGAGCTGTGTTATTGTGGCCCGTTTACACAGGAACCCATACGGCAGCCACCCTGAACAGCAGGCAAATACAAAGCGCTCTTTCAAGCTCAAACTGGCAACTGCGTCTGGCGGCTCTGCGGTCGATCGCAGAAAAACGTCTGGAAATAGCTGAATTTTCCGGACTTGGCGACATTATCGCCGATAGATCAGTTGCTGAGCGTTATTGGCTTGCAAAAACCCTGGGACTTAGTCAATCATCTGAGACTTTGAAAACTTTATACCGGATGATAGATGATCCCCACCCCAACGTTGTTTGCCAGGTTTTGGCTTCCCTGGCCGCCAGAAACGACAAAAACGCTATAAACCTTATTTACCGGAAATTAACTACAACCGGCCACTGGTATATCCAATGGTATGCATATAACGCCTTGAGGCGCCTGGGATGGAAACAGGGAAAATCAACGCGGCCTGCCTGACTGCAGCCTGCGGAGCCATAATAATACTTGAAACCGGTCTGTGGGTGGCCTTGTCTCATTACCCTGAAGGCAAATGGCCCTTGCTGGCGGCAACCAGAATCCTGGAAACGGTGACTTGCATTGGTGCGGTCATCAAATTCGGAAACCTGTCGTTGCTGGGCTTAGGCCAGCGAAAATGGCTACCGGCAGCAATAAAGGGAGTCCACTGGGCTGTTGCTTTTGCCGCAATAAGCCTGGTCGCCTTTATAGGGGTATTGCTTATCGCAGGCATCAACCTTTTGCCCATGGTGCGGTTTGGAATGCCACCTGCTACGCCAGAACGTATCTGGCTCCTGGTTGTTGGAGGGGTTATAGGACCTGTTGCCGAAGAAGTTTTTTTCCGGGGTATTGTCTATGGTTACCTTAGGCGTTGGGGTATAGCTTTAGCTTTATGCGGCTCAACAGCTTTGTTTGTCAGCCTGCATTCCGGAACAGGGTTTCCCTTCAATCAGTTGGTGGGTGGCTTGGTTTTCGGTTTGGCTTACGAAAAAAGCAAAAGCCTTGCAGCTCCCATGGTAATTCATATAAGCGGAAATTTGGCCATTTTTACCATATCCTGGATACTGGCTACCTAACGCCAGCGTTTAGTCAATAATCATGGTTTTCTGGTATAAATCCGGCTGGCTGAAGCGCAGTTCGGGTTAGGTAAATACGCCTCACGATTTTATATCTACAAGAACATCTTCTATAGCTTTACTTATTCTTCCGATATCAATAGGCTTGGCAATCGTTCCGGCGAATCCCACCTTTTTCAATTTTTCAGGCTCATACAAAGATACATGGCCGGAGAAGGCAAAAACAACGGCTTCCGGATTTGCGGACTTGATTCGCTCACAAAGTTCAGTACCATCCATGTCCGGCATGATCAAATCCAGGAAAACGATGTCGACCTTGTTTGATTCCATGGCAGCCAATGCATCTGCACCGGATACCGCGGTAACTACTTTATGCCCCAGATTGGCTATTATCTGGGACATGATATCCACTTGATCAGGTTCATTGTCGATTACAAGTACGGTGGCGGGCATTGGGGCACCCCCTTTGCAAAATGGAAACAAATCGACATTTATTTATTTTATTCCTATATCATAAATTAAATTTTATTCAACAAATTTATCGTGTTTTATTTTTACAATGGTAGCGCCCCATCCACCGGCCTGGGCAGGCGCGTCACCAAAGGACTCAACCAGCCTGTGTTTTGACAGAAGTGCATGGACCCTGCGACGCAAAACACCGCTACCTTTGCCATGGATTATTCGCAGGTGATATATACCCGACTGCAGACAGGCCAGCAGATAATCATCAAGCAAGGAAGGCAATTGACGCGGATCGAAAGTATGCAAATCAAGCACACCGTTGATAGGTAATTTGACAGGTTTCATAGTAAAACAGCGAGGGCTGCAGGTTGAATTTAAATACCATATTCCAACTAACTTGTCTCAATCTTTTCTTTGGTCTATGAACAGAATATGGCAACCTTTACCATTTTTATCATCGCGTCAGCTGGAGCTTACCTGTTGGGATCGATTCCATGGGGCCTGATCCTTGTCCGTTTTTATTGCGGAGTCGACATCCGCAACCAGGGCAGTGGCAATGTCGGAGCTTCAAATGTACGCAGATTGGCTGGAAACAAGTTAGGCTTGGTCACCCTGGTACTGGATGCCGCCAAGGGAGCACTGCCGACCTGGATTTCCCTGTCGCTTTCAAATTCACTTAGCCCTGAATGGCATTCCTTGTTCATGGGGATAGTAGCGCTAGCGGCTGTCTGCGGACATCTTTTCCCCGCTTTCCTTGGATTCAAACCCAGCGGTAAAGGAGTGGCAACTGCTGCCGGAGCGTACATTGTATTGGCGCCTCTGGCCTTTTTGGCGGCCTTGCTAATATTTGTCATCCTGGTAAAGGCAAGCAAACGGGTATCGCCCGGATCCATGGCGGCTACTGGCGTATTGCCAATTGCTGTATGGCTGTTTTACGGCAATCCAATCCTGACGGCCACCACTTGTATCATCACAGCCTTGATATTGTACCGACATAAGGACAACATCAAACGCCTGCTGGCAGGCAGAGAACCTCGTCTTGACCGATGAACTATCAGCATACCCTGGCAAGCAAGCAAAACAGCCAGGTCATTACCCCGGCCAGAACGAAAAGGCTTTCCACCGCAAATTCCAATTTTATTCCTGCAGGTTCCCAGTTATGCTGATGCCGCCAGGCAATAGCACCCAGTAACAGGGAGCATCCTGTCAGACCATAAGCCAAAACAGGGAGCAGGCCGGACAAGCCCCCGGCCAGCAAACCTAATACGGTAATAATCAATACCGTATAAATGAGTTTAAAAGATCGAGCTTCGCCCAGGACTATGGCCAGGGTTTCTTTACCGACAATTCTGTCACCCTGCATATCAAGAATATCGAAAAACAGGGTCCTGCTGAAAACAAGACCTGCCGTCCATCCAAAGCCGGCCAAAACAGCCCAGCCTGAAAGATCACTTCCCCCAAGCACAGGCAGCAGGCTCGTAACAACTGACCAGGCCAGGGCTATAAGCAGTGTTTTTGAACCGGGGATGTCTCTCAACCGCCGGTATTTTAACCGGGGCCAAATACCAGGAGGCAGTATCTGGATATTGTAGGCCAGTCCCATGGCGCTCATTACCACCAGAACGGTGAAAGCCAACCAACCTATCCGGTATGCCGCAAACAACCCAAATGTTCCGGCAAGCAGGGCTACAGTAGCCAGCAGGCTTTTATGGGATGAATAAAATCTTTCACGATCCGGGCTGTTAAATCGATCTTCAGCCCTCCCTGTCAGATGGTTCAACATATGCATTGAAAGAACGTAAAAAATAGCCGTTAAAACGTGTTCTGCAACCAAGCGGCCTCTTTGCAGCTGCGAGGCTGCAAAAGCCAGGCAACCGGCTCCCAGGGCGACATAAACATTGGTTAACAGCAGAACCCTCTGAAATGTAAGCCAGCTTCCGCCCAATCCCCTGCGACCGGACATGGGCAATCTTTCCACTTCCCGAAACACCTCTTTGATAATCCATGACGGGGTAGATGCTCCGGCGGTAATACCGATACTACGACAATCGGCAAGAGAATCTACTTCCAGTTCGGCCGCCGTTTCCACGTGAAAAGCGGTCTTTCCGTAATACGAAGCTATTTCTGCAAGTCTCCGGGTATTGCCGCTCTGTTTGCCGCCCACGACCACCAGGGCATCGACATGGGGGGCAATCTGTCTGACTTCCAGTTGCCGTTTTTCGGTCGAGTCGCAAATTGTGTTAAACATGCGGTAATGTGGGCGGTTATCTTCTATCCATTCCTGGATTTGTTCAAACAGGCGGGTATTTTGGGTTGTCTGGGCCACAATAATTGCTCTTTCATACTCCGGCAGTCGAGCCAGACTTTCCAAACTGTTTACAACGTGCCCCCTGGACCCGGCATAACCCAATAGTCCGATAACTTCAGGATGATCTTCATCGCCGACGATAATTATCTCGCTGCCTTTTTCAGCCTGTTTGCGTATTATGGTCTGGACTTTTATTACCCTCGGGCAGGTAGTGTCGACCACTGTAAAGCCGGCAGCGCTCAATTCTTTTTTTACAACAGGCGGTACCCCGTGAGCACGGATGAGGACGGTGCCGACACCTCGCCTGGGAATGGAGTTGATAACCTTGATACCTTTTTCAGCGCAAAGGTCAAGCACCTGGGGATTATGAATCAAAGGACCATAAGTATATATGGGCGGCTTATACTTTCCGGGAGCGTCAAAGACCATCTCCACCGCCCGCCGGACCCCCATGCAGAAACCGGCGGTCTTGGCAACAACTATCTTCATGGCGGCAATCTGTTAGGGCTTCAGATATACTTTATGGTCTACCAGCGAAAGAGCGTGGATAGAAGCCTTGACAAATTTTTGTTCACCGAAAATATTAACCAGCTTCAATCCGTCTTCAGTAGGTTCAATTGTATCTACCGCTTCCATGATAAGGTGTTGATCATTATTTTCGATCAGGTATGCATTTGCTTCACACATGGTATCCCTCCAATCAATAAATTCATTAACTGTGGCCGTCTTTTTCAATCAATGGCCGCAGGTGTTGTTCTATCAGAATTTCGACCAGATGTGGCAGTGGATCATCGCAAACCCCTACCACGAAAACATTTTCCTGAGTCAATGGCAGCAAAAACTTGACAGCCGGACTTGAGGTTACTGCTTCGGACATTGCCGCAGTAACCTCACCCATCATGGAATGAGCCAGTACAATTCCAAGGGGACCAAGAATCACATCCGCTTCAGGGGCCATACGTACTATCGCGTTTTCACCGGACGCCCCCCGGTTTGCTTTGGCTTTAAGCATTTGAGCCGTAGCAATGGCGTTTGTTCCCAAAGCCATGATTTCGATTGCTTCACCGAAAACATCTTTAAGCTTTTTTATAATTGTACTGCCAATGCCTCCGCCTTGCCCATCAATTACACAAACTTTTTTCATCATACCTGGTTTCCGTATTTCTCAACTCGGGCAGTGGATATTCCAATCGTTGGATTATAATTTATCAATTACTCTCTTTTTCTGGCGCATCTTTTTTGAAAGTCTGCGGGAAGGTCCCTTTTTACGAGTATTGAGTCTTCGTTGTACTTCCGGCTCTTCTTCAGGTTCGCCATTAACACCCATCATTTCAACCAGGACCAAACGTTGTTCAAAAGTTTCACTTTCCAGGCTTTCGGCTCCGGCGCCTTCGGCAAATCCGGCTACTTCACGATCGGAACTTACCACAAGTAATCTTTCACCCTTATGCTTGACCATCGCCTTTATCAACGAATCAGCTGTTTGTCCGGGTCCTGAAAAACGAATATCAATTCCCCGTTGCCGGTCACGTCGCGACGCTCCCACCGGGCCGCCGGCACCATCGAAAACCACAGTAATCCTGTGTCCCTTTACCTTTTTATAGGCTGCCAGAAGCTTTATCAGGGCCATGCGGCCGGCTTCCAGGTCCCGGCTGTCCACCCGGGCAAGCTCTCTGGACCTACGTATCAGATTGTAGCCGTCTATGATTATGTGCATTGTAAGGTCAATGTCAAAGGTTGCCGCGCTCTGGATTCAATATGTCCAATACCCGCTGCAGATCCTGGTCGCTGTAAAACTCGATTTCCACTTTCCCCTTTTTCCCACGGCGCTTTATTTGCACCTTGGTACCGAAACGGCGAGACAAATCATCTGCCAGGCTGGTATAAAATGTGTCGGCGCTGTCAGGTTGGCTGGGTTTGTCTTGCTGGATGGTTTTGCGCAGCTTCTTAACCAGGGACTCTGTTTGACGCACAGAAAGCCCTTTTTCTATAATTGCTCGCCAGACAGCAGTTTGCTGGGTTTCAGTTTCAGCTCCCAGCAAAGCTCTGGCATGCCCCATTGAAAGTTTGCCATCCATGATACTGGCTTTGATCGGCTCCGGCAACTGGCGTAGACGCAGGAAATTGGCAACCGCCGAGCGGCTCTTGCCGACCCGGCCTGCAGCCTCTTCCTGGGTAAGGTTGAATTCGGTTATCAGACGATGGTAAGCTTCGGCCTCTTCCATAGGGTTAAGATTTTCCCGCTGGATATTTTCGACAATGGACATCTCTATCATTTCAGCATCGGAAACATCCTTGACCAAAACCGGCACCGTGGTTAATCCGGCTAACCTGGCTGCCCGCAGGCGACGCTCTCCTGCAACCAATTCATATCCGCCCTCTGTAAGGGGGCGTACCAGCAGGGGCTGCAACACTCCCTGGGTCCTGACCGACTCTGCAAGCTGCTCTAACTCCTCGGCGGAAAACTTCAATCTGGGCTGAAATGGGTTGGGTACGATCCGGTCCAGGGGGCACTGAAAAAAAACCTTGTTACCCAATGATTTGTCTGAGACAGCAGAAGGCATATCCGGGATCAGAGCCTCAAGGCCTTTCCCCAAAGCCAATTTTTTACGTTTTTTGACGGTGGCCGTTTTGCTTTTTGTGCTCATGGGCTTGCCTAAACCTGTCAGTATTCGTGATTATTTAAAATCTCTTTAGCCAGGGCGAAATAACTCTTGGAACCGGTGGATGTTGCATCATAGAGCAGGATTGGTTTGCCGAAACTCGGTGATTCACCCAGACGGACATTACGGGGAATCACTGTTTTGAAAACCATATCTTTGAAGTAACCAATGGCATTGTCGGCCACTTGCTGTGACAAGTTGGTACGCCGGTCAAACATGGTAAGCAGGATACCTGCAATCTGCAACCCGGGATTAAGCCCACTACGGATCCGCTGGTAAGTCTGCATTAGTTGACTCAAACCTTCAAGTGCGTAAAATTCGCACTGGAGCGGAATCAGCAATGTATCTGCCGCGGTCATGGCATTTACGGTCAGAAGGCTCAGTGAAGGAGGACAATCTATCAGGATATATTCAAATTCATCACGAATAGGGTCCAGCAAACGTCTGAGTGCCATCTCACGGCCGGGTTGACTCATCATCTCCACTTCAAAGCCGATCAATTCCACCCTGGATGGCAATATCTTCAGGGTGGCAACCTTGTAATCGACAAGGATCTGCTTTGCATCAACCTGGCCGAGCATGCCATGGTAAAGGGTTTTTTGAAGTTTACTTTTTTCCACTCCCATGCCGGTTGTGGCATTGGCCTGGGGATCACAATCCACCAGGAGGGTTTTTTTTTCGAAAATCGCCAGGGCAGTAGACAAATTTATGGCTGTTGTGGTTTTGCCCACCCCACCCTTTTGATTAGCTATGCAGATAACCTTTGCCATGGCCCAAAGGTGTATCACAAAAGAGGTAATTTGAAAAGCGGGATGGAATATGTCATTATTATAATTTATGGCTTTGGTTGATTACAAGCATCATAATCAGGAACGGGTCATCATGAAATTATACAAATTCAGGTCATGGTTGGCAAAATTTTTAAAACTTGCACTGGTGCTTATCATCACTATCGAAATGATGGCCACCACCCCCTTTGCCTTGACCATCAAGGAAGAGAAAGATCTCGGACGGGAAGTCATGCAATACGTATCCCGCCAATACAACTTTATCAACGACCCGCTGATTACCGACACCATCAACCGGGTTGGGCGTAAAATTCTCCAGGCTGCAGGCCCCCAGCCTTTTGAATACAAATTCTATGTAATCCGCACCGATGTTTATAATGCCTTTGCCACACCGGCCGGCCAGGTGTTCATAAATAGCGGCCTGCTGGAGATCATGGACACAGAGGATCAATTGGCTGGAATTCTTTCACACGAAATTGCCCACGTGATCTGTCGCCATATAAGCCGCCGACTGCAACAAGCCAAAAAAGTCCAAATCGCAACCCTTGCAGGTCTGGTTGCCGGCATTTTCCTCGGCGTCGGTGGCGCCGGGGCAGCCGGTAATGCGCTGGCAGTCGGTTCCATGGCCGCCGGGCAATCCGCCATGCTTTCTTACAGCCGTAAAGACGAAATCCAGGCAGATGAAATCGGCCTGATCAACCTTGCCAAAGCCGGATACAGCGCCAGGGGGCTGCTCAAGGTGCTAAAGGCAATTCGTTCAAAGCAATGGTTCGGCAGTGAACAGGTCCCTACGTACCTTAAAACACACCCGGCTGTAGAAGCCCGTCTGGCCTACATCGACACCTGGATAGCCCAGAATGAAAAAGCCGGCCAAAGTTTTCCAGCCGATACCGAGTCTGCACGGCGCTCATATGCCCTGATGCACACCTATTTTCTGGGCCGTTTCGGAAAACTTGAAAATGCGGCGAAACGTTTTCAATCCAGCCTGAAGGCAAACCCAAAAGCCCCCCTGGCCCAGTACGGCCTTGGGCTGGTACTGATTCGCTCCGGAAAGCTCCTAGAGGCTGAAAAACGCCTTACAGCAGCCGTATCGTATATGCCTTTGGATTCACTGCTGCTGAAAGATCTAGGCAGACTGTATTTTCTGGAAGGAAATTGGCAGGCTTCAATAAAAACCCTGCATAAAGCCCTTGATCTGGGGGGCAAGCATCCGGAAATCCTTTTTTACCTGGGCCGCAGCCAGGCCGAATCCGGAGAAACCAACCAGGCCATCGAAACCCTGCAAAAACTAATTACAAGCTATCCTGATTTCCCGGATGGTTACTTTTTCCTCGGCCAGCTTACCGGCAAGGTCGGCGACCTGCCGGCAGCCCATTATTATCTCGGCATTTTCTACCTGAAAAAACATAAAAATTCAAATGCCAGGTTTCATTTTCAAAGGGCTCTGGAAAAAACCAATGATCCCAAGCTAAAGGCTAAGTTGCGCAACTACCTGGCCAGCTTACCAAAACCAGCAAAAGCTGCGTCTCACAATTGAATCAAACAGCATGACCATTGCCCGTCTGCCGGTTCGACAGGCTGTCAAAAACCGAACAACAGACCGATAGTATTATTGTTTTTTTGCAAGTTAATCAGATTTTGTCGAAATGCGAAAACCGCATACTGAAAGTGCCCCGCCCCTGGGTGGCAGAACGCAGACTGGTTGAATAGCCGAACATACGGGCCAGAGGAACAATAGCTTTTATCTCCTGGAGCCCGCTTTTGGCCTCGATCCCTTCGATTTTCCCCCCCCGGGAATTCAGATCACCGATGACCTCTCCCATGTACTCTTCTGGTACGTAAATTTCAACTTCCATCACCGGATCCAACAAGTAAGGCTCGGCAGCCGCCAGTGCTTCCCTGCAGGCCATTGAAGCACTTACAGTAAAGGCCAGCTCAGTTGAATGATGTTCCCTAAATTCTCCGTCAATCACTTCAGCCTTAACGTCCACCACAGGATAACCCATCAACGCTCCTGCAGCCAGAGACTCCATGACCCCTTTTTCAATAGCGGCAACAAATTCTTCCGGAATAACAGATGGTTCAGCTGTACATCGAAAACTGTTGCCAGCCCCCCGCTCATTTGGAATAACCCGTATCTTTACCCCGGCAAAATGAGAGCTGCCGGCGACCTCTTTGTCAAAAACCGCTTCGGCCTCAGCCTGGTTTGCTATGGTCTCCCGGTAAACAACCTGAGGCTTGCCCACGTTGACCTGAGTATTGAATTCCCTCTGCATGCGGCTTACAATAACCTCCAGATGCAGCTCTCCCATTCCTGAAAGAATCATCTGGCCGGTATCCTGGTCCTGCTTGACGCTTAGGGTGGGATCTTCAGCCAGGAATTTGGCCAAAACCTGTTCCAACTTGTCCTGATCCGAATGGGTCTTTGGTTCTACGGCAACGGAAATGACCGGCTCGTAAACCTCTATATCCTCAAGAACAACAGGATGTTGGGCACTACAGAGAGTGTCTCCTGTGCTGGCCTCTTTAAGCCCCACAACTCCCACTATGCTCCCTGCGCCGGCTGAATCCAGACGCTCACGTTTGTTGGCGTGCATTCTAAGGATTCGGGACAGCTTTTCCTTCCTGCCCCGAGTCGCATTGAAAACCTCCTTGCCGGCCTCAAGTTTTCCGCTGTATACCCTCACAAATGACAGCTTACGGCCTTCGATCATTGAAACTTTGAAAATAAGCGCTGCCAGAGGGTGGTTGTCCCTTGGGGGACAGGCAATAGTCTTTTTGGTATCAGGCGCCTGCCCTTCAATGGGGGGCAAATCAAGGGGGCTTGGCAAAAAACTCACAATGGCGTCCAGCAGTGGCTGGACTCCCTTGTTCTTCAGAGCGCTCCCGCATAAGACCGGAACCAGCTCCAAATCGATGGTGGCTTTGCGAATGGCGGCCAAAAGCTCGGCCCTGTCAATTGGTTCATCAGCAAGGTAAGCCTCCATGATCCGGTCATTGTTGTCGGCAACGGTCTCGATCAATTTTTCACGGTATTTTTGAGCATCTTCCAAATGTTGTTCAGGAATATCAACAGCTTCGAAATGAGCACCCAGGCTGTCATCATCCCAGACGACGAAACGCATATCTACCAGATCGATAACACCCCTGAATTCATCTTCAATGCCTGCCGGAAGTTGCATGACAAGGGGGACAGCCTTGAGTTTTTCAATCATCTGCTCAACGGTACCAAAAAAATCGGCTCCCACCCTATCCATTTTGTTTATGAAAGCCAGCTTGGGGACCTGGTACTTGTTGGCCTGTCGCCAGACCGTTTCAGATTGAGGTTCAACTCCACCTACTGCACAAAAAACACCCACCGCCCCATCCAGAACCCTTAATGAGCGTTCAACCTCAATGGTAAAATCCACATGGCCGGGGGTATCGATGAGCTGGATTTCATGGCCTGACCACTGGCAAGAGGTAACCGCAGACGTAATGGTAATGCCGCGCTCCTGCTCATCGGCCATCCAGTCCATTACAGCCTCACCATCGTGAACTTCACCAATCTTGTGGGATCGGCCCGTATAATAAAGAATCCGTTCGGTGACCGTGGTCTTGCCGGCATCAATATGGGCTATTATCCCTATATTTCTAAGTCGTTCGATTTTATTTTTTTTCTTCATCTCACCCACATCATATCCGCAACAAGCGGCCGGCTTAAATCAGCATGCCCGGCCAGGGTCATGGTTTCCTTACCATCCAGCATTATTTTGACCGCATCCACCTTATCCAGGTTTACAATCAAGGTGTCAACCAGGGAGTAGACGGCAAGAAATTCTGAAATGGCGCTAAAAGGCCAACCTTTAAAGCTTGGACTTTCAAAATCAATATATGCTGTACCATCGGCCTTGATAAAAAAAGTTCTCAGGCGTGTTGTTTCAGGCAAAACGGCCCGTCCGGATTTACGAGGCCCCTCAACTAACATTTTCAGCAGCTTGCGGCCAAAGACAACCTCGTCAGGCTCCATGGTAATACTGCGTTGTTCAGCCCGCAGATAATTTCCATTTTCTGCTCCGAAATAGAGATGGACCACCGTGGTTTCTGCCCTGGTATCGGCAGGGGTATCCTTGTCCGAGGTGGTCCTGCCAGCGTTTGCTTCAATATGGAAACAGGCCACCAGGAAAATGACCAACAATAATTTGCTAAAAAGTTTACTCAAAACCTCTATTCCCGGGCAAGTTGTCACAACCGCATTTATGGCTACAGAATCAGAATTTTTATTCCAAGCCGGCCTGGTTGTCAACCATGATGGTTTCCTAAATGATAATGGCTTTGAAAATAACAAATAGGAACATTTCCAGGGAACTTTGGTAACACCTAAGCTGCCGGGGCCAAATGATACCTGAAAAAAGAGCACCGCGATAATCAGGATGCCTCATTGTAAGATCACCGGATTTAGCAATACCATGGCTGAATTTGTTCAGGCCGGCCATCATGTTTTCAAGCAGTTGTTTCCCTGGCTCTTTGCCGGTTGTCGCAAGCTGCTTTCAAAGTCCTGTATCTGTATAAAGCTCACCGGAAACATCCATAGCTTCGGTGACACCATTGGTGTAGAATAAAAACAGCGTCGCCCCTGCATTTTTGAACTTCCCGGCAGCTATAGATAAAATCATTCACCATCCCCAGGGCTGTTCCGGTATCGGTATTCAATGGCTCCGCCCATTCAGCCCTTGGTATAATTATTATTATCTGATCAAGTAGTAATAAAACACCTATGCAAAATACAGATGGCTTCAGGTGTACAGCAAACCGACAATGCTTTTTTAATTGACACACCAACTGCTTGGTATATAAAGTAACAGTTCCTTTAAGGCTAAAGATTATATGTATCTTGAGTTTACTATCAGGAGAGAAGCTAAATGAACGATTCGGATGGCGGCAGTAGTTGCCCGCAAGACAGGCCAGTGCAATCAGCCAGCCAACCCGAAGAACCCGGCCAGCCTACCAACGTGCTTGCAGCCGTGATTGCGTACAAAACCGAAAAACGCGCAATCTAGCAGCCTTCCGGTTCACAACCGGCTGCCGGCACCCAGGACATAGGCCGGCAGCGAGGTGAACCATGAAAAATCCCTTGCTCGCACCTGAACTGCGGGAATTCATTCAGGATGGAAAAGCCATTGAGCTGAAATCCTTGTTCGAATCCGGCCACCCGGTGGTAGTAGCCGAGTTTCTTTCGGCCTTGAACCCGGAGGAAGCCTGGCAGGCCCTGCAGCACGCAGACCCTAACCAGCGCGCAGAAATTTTTAGCAACCTGGAGCAGGATTTTCAGGCCGAAATCCTGGCCACCCTTGACCGCAACCAGGCTGCCCGCCTGCTTTCTGACATGCCTCCCGATGACCGGGCAGACCTTTTCAAACAAATACCAGAAGACAAGCAGGAAGAAATCCTGCCTGCCATGGCCCAGGCAGAAAGGGAAGATATCCGACGCCTGAGCGCATATGAAGAGGGAACCGCCGGCGCGGTCATGACCTCAGACTACGCCACATTGACTCCGGATCTGACAGCAGCCCAGGCCATCGAACAGTTGAGACGCGAAGCTCCCAATGCTGAAACCATTTACTACGCCTATGTTGTCGATCCCAAACGCAGGCTGCTGGGTTTCGTCTCGTTGAAGGATTTGATCCTGGCAAGGCCATATCAAACCGTTAAAGAAATCATGCACCCGGAGGTTATTCACGTACGTGTCGATGAAGACCAGGAAAAGGCCGCCCGTAAAATTCAGAAATATGACTTGTTGGCCCTGCCGGTGATAAATGGCGGAGATGCCCTGGTCGGTATCATAACACACGACGACGCCATCGACATCATCACCCAGGAGCAGACCGAGGATATGGAAAAACTTATGGCCATCGGCGGTGCCCATGAAGTGAGTACTTACATGAAAACCTCGGCCTGGGGACACTTCCGAAACCGCTGTGGCTGGATTATAATTCTGGCCCTGCTGGGTTTGATATCCGGGGCAATAGTCCAGCGGTATGAAGCTCTCATCCTCCAGTTCGCTATCCTGGCCACA
>JALVQM010000279.1:0-512 GCA_027025615.1 Desulfobacteraceae bacterium
TGAGCTTGTGGCGGCCATAGAGGCCGGCCAGGTCAACCAGGCAAGATTACTGGCTCAAAGTCATGTTCTACGATTCAACAGAAGGATGAAGGAAAAAGAGGAGACAGGGGAATGACAACCATTTCATTCAGGCCAATCAAGACTTTTGCTTATAATCGACCTGAAATCGACAAAGGTTATGCCAACCAGAGTCTTTACGTGGATCTTTCAGGCAAAGTGATTGAAACCCGCCCGGTTAGTCAGCAGATGAAGGAAATCTTCATAGGCGGCAAGGGTTTTGATCTCTGGTTGCTTTGGCAGGCGGTAAAACCGGACACCAAGTGGAACGACCCGGAAAACGCACTTTGTATTTCATCCGGTCCGATGGGCGGCACACCGGCCTATCCGGGCTCTGGTAAAAGCATCGTAACTGCCCTGTCTCCTGCGACCGGTGCGGTCATGGATTCAAACGTGGGTGGATATTTCGGGCCATATTTGAAATTTTCCGGCTTTGATGCCCTCCAGGTTCAGGG
>JALVQM010000279.1:522-4873 GCA_027025615.1 Desulfobacteraceae bacterium
GTCATGACCTGCCGGAGGATGCTTACAGCCTTTCGGAACTATTGACCGAACATTTCGGCGGGAAAAAGCGTCGTAGTATTTCAGTGGTAAGTGCAGGCCCGGGTGCCGGAAACTCCCTGATGGGGTGTCTGAACTTTTCCTGGTATGATCCCAAACGCAAGCGAGCCCGTTACAAGCAAGCCGGACGCGGCGGCCTGGGGACTGTTTTCGAGGACAAGGGCCTAAAGGCCATCGTGGCCCGTTGGGATTCAGTCAGCCTGGATACCAACAACCCGGCAGACAAGGAAGCACTTAAAAAAGTCGCCAAGCTGCATTCACGCGAGATCGTCGAACTTGATCCCAAGCAAAACCAGATGTCAAAAATCGGTACTACCCATCTGGTACCTATTATGAACGATTTTGACCTTTTGCCAACCCACAATTTCAAATTTGGCCAGGACCCGAAGGCTATCCTGATCGGTCGGGAGGCCTACGAGGCACTTTTCGATCCCGGTTTTGACGGTTGCTGGATGGGTTGCACGGTGGCCTGTAGCCACGGGGTAAAGGATTTCGTGCCCATGACCGGGCCTTACAAGGGAAAGAAAGTCTTTGTTGATGGCCCGGAATACGAAACGATAGCCGGATGTGGCTCCAACCTTGGTATCTGGGATCCCCACACCATCCTGGAATTCAATTTTTACTGTGATGCATATGGACTGGATACCATTTCCGTGGGAACCAGTTTTGCTTTTGTAATGGAATGTTTCGAAATGGGCCTGATTG
Source organism: Desulfobacteraceae bacterium (assembly GCA_027025615.1). Lineage (GTDB taxonomy): Bacteria > Desulfobacterota > Desulfobacteria > Desulfobacterales > Desulfosarcinaceae > JALVQM01. The sequence continues at coordinate 1,285 of JALVQM010000279.1, forward strand.
ACAGGCAGGCAACCGGAGGGCTGGAGTTATACTTCGGAAACCGCCTGGCGGCTCTTGAGCTGCTCCACCAGGTTGCCCGGGGCGAAGGCTTCGGTAAGATCGTTGGCCAGGGTATCAGGCGCATGAAAAAGGTATTTGCAGAAAAATTCGGTGCCGACCAGGCCATCATGGAAGATATCGGTATGGAGTCCAAGGGCCTTGAGTTTTCCGAGTACATGACCAAAGAGTCTTTGGCACAGCAGGGTGGATACGGGATGGCGCTTAAAGGACCTCAGCATGACGAGGCCTGGCTTATTTTCCTGGACATGGTCCATAATTTTATGCCTACCTTCGAACAAAAGGCCGAAGCCCTGCACTGGTTTCCCATGTTCCGGACCTGGTTTGGACTCTGTGGACTGTGCAAGCTGCCCTGGAACGATATCGTGCCTGAAGACAACAAGGATACCGCTGAACCTGCAAAGGTTATGAAGCATGTCCAGTGGTATGCTGATTATTTTACAGCCGTAACCGGTCGCAAGGTTGGTCCTGAAGACCTGATTACCATGAGTGAAGCGGTCTACAATTTCCAGAGGATCTTCAACCTGCGGATGGGTTTCGGTCGACGCGAGCACGACAAGATTCCTTACCGGGCAGTCGGGCCGGTGACCGTGGAAGAATACCAGTCCCGGTCTGAGCGCTACGACAAGGAGCTGCTGGAAAAGCACGGCGTGGATATCGAAGGCAAGGATACGGCCGAAAAGGTTGTCCTGCTACGACAGTTCAGGGAACAGTTGTACGAAAAGCTCAAGGACGCCGTATACAAACGTCGGGGCTGGACCCCGGATGGTATTCCCACTCTGGCCACGGTCAAACGTTTGAAGATTGATTTTCCGGAGGTGATCGAAGTTTTGAAAGCCAACGGAGTGAACGAATGATCCATGTTGGTGATAAACAGGTGACCTGGCGGGAGGGACTGACGGTGGAAAAGCTGCTGGAGGCCCTCGACAAGGGTGACTTTTATGCTGTGGTAAGGGTAAACGGCAAGCTTGTTTCCCGTCCAAAATTCGCCCGGACCCCGGTGCCTGATGGTTCCAGGGTTGAGCTGATACCTATGGTGGCGGGAGGCTGACAACAGATACAAGGACGATTAAAAAACCCCGGGCTATGCAAGTCCGGGGTTTTTTAATGGAGGTGGTATGATGGGACCCGGGGTCAGGCAGGTGGACCCGAATCCAGGGTAGTTTCCATCTGCCTGGGATCAAATGATTCGATGATCTTGCCCTTTTCGATATAATCTTCAATGAAACTGTAGGCATTGGCATAGGCGTTGATTACGGTGCCGAGCCTGACAGATAAAGGGTCGTCATTGCCAAGCTCGGTGTGTATTTGTTCCAAAAGTTTTCTGCCCTGCTGAAAATGTTGCTGGATACTGATGAAAAGCTTCTTCCGTTTTTGGTGCTTATGGCGTTCTTTGGCTATCAGGGGCAGCAGACGCTGGACCGATACTTCCACCAGGGCATCGCGGGGTGCGTTGTGGCTTTTGGCGGCATCTTCCAGGGAAGCCAGGGTCCTGCGACTGATGACGTATGTTTTTTGAATCCTGTTCGCGGCTGATAATTTCAGATCGCGCAACTTTTCAGCCAGGGCTTCTATCATTCGAGCGTCTTCTGTCAGGTGGTCGAAAAGCGTTTTTTGTTTTATACCAAGATGGGTGGCCATTACGCTAATGGCATTAATGCATCCGGCGGACAAGCGGAATGTTGCGCGTACCGATTGACGGCCCCGCAGATCCGCCATGGTAGTCTGGGAAATAATGATTTCTTTGCCGGTCTTTTCCGCAGAACGATTTTTAGTCATAATCACATCACTCCTATTAAAGTACCGTTCGACCATCATTACTTTATCTTATTATTATTGTAAATAATGTTTTAAAAAATGCAAAATATTTATTTACAACAAAATTCATAAATAGCTTGTATTACGGGTCAAAACAGAAGCCGGCTGTTCCGTGAAAAGTCTAAAATGGTAAATATTACAACAAGATAGAATACATTACTATATAACCAATGGCTATAAAAGTAATGAACATAAAAATAACAATTTTTTTGTTGACAACAAAAGTGACGTGATTATTTTGGGTTCAAAACGAGCAACAAACAATTAAAAATATAGATTAAAGGAGGTGGCATTATGGATCTGATCAGGTGGAATCCCGCAAGAGAAATGTTTAACCTGCGTAACAGGATCAACAGCATGTTTGACGATTTCTTCTTCCCTACCAGGACTTCCGGAGAAGACGGATCCCTGTGGAGCTGGAATCCGGTAGTGGACATCTATGAGGACAAGGATAATATTGTGGTCAAGGCCGAGCTGCCGGGGGTAGACAAGGATAAGATAGCCGTAGACGTCAAGGGTCGGGTGTTGACCCTGAAAGGCGAAAGGGCGGCCGACAACGAGGTCTCTGAAGATGACTACTATCGTCGCGAGAGAGTCTACGGCAAATTTGAAAGAGCGTTTACCCTGCCGACGGCCATCGACCCGGACAAGATCAAGGCTGAGTACAAGGATGGTGTGCTGAAAGTTGAAATTCCCAAGCCGGAAGAAGAAAAACCGAAACAGATAGCTATCAACTAATTTAAATTCAGCCGGTCTTGTGCCGGTAAGCAACTTCAAACCCCCGGCGAGCTCAAGGCCGCCGGGGGTAATTTTTAAGAAAACAGGAGGTGGGGGCTATGTTCATTGATCGCTGGAAAAAAATGCTTTATTCTACAAGGATCAATGCATTGTTGCTTGTTGGTGCCCAGGCCCTTTTAGTAGCTGCCTTGGCAACGATGATCGCCGGACCTGTTATTGGTGCCGGGGCTGTACTGGCGGTAGCCCTTGTCTATTTTCTGGGTGCAGACTATTTGCCGAAAATGCTTTTCAGCATAGCCGGAGCAAGATTGCTTACAAGGGCACAGGCCCCCCATCTCTATGAAATGGTTGAAGAACTGGCACGGCGTGCGGGTCTGCGCCGTCTGCCCAGGCTGGTGTACCTTCCCCACCGTTTACCAAACGCCTTTACCATGGGCGGGGCTGAAGGCGCAATAATCGGCGTTTCCCGCGGTTTGCTTGATACACTTAACCAGGCGGAACTCGCCGGCGTTCTGGCTCATGAAATCAGCCACGTGCGCAATGGAGATACCCGTCTGCTCGGATTTGCGGCCGCCATGGCGGCCCTGTGCCAGAATTTATCTTTAATGGGCCAAATCCTGTTATTGCTCAACCTTCCCCTGCTGGTTTCAGGACAGACGGTAGTTCCCTGGACCATGATTATGCTTCTAACCAGTGCGCCTGTGGTTAGTTTACTGGTCCAGTTGGCCTTGTCACGCACCCGTGAATACGAGGCTGACCTTGGGGCCGTGGAACTTACCGGTGACCCAAAGGCCCTGGCATCAGCCCTTGTCAGGATAGAAGCAGTTGAACATGGCATGGCCCGGAGAATTTTATGGACCTTGTGGCCCAGCCGGCGGCCGGATACCTGGCTAAGTACCCATCCGGCCACGTCCAAGCGGGTGCAACGCCTGCTGACCTTGGTGGCTGACAGGCAGGATTCATGGGGTCTTCACCG
>JALVQM010000280.1 GCA_027025615.1 Desulfobacteraceae bacterium
GATCGTTTGGTGCCTACAATTGAAGAAACAATAGACTACCTGGCCAAGCAACATTATTCAAGTGAGATCCTGGTTGTAAGCGACGGCAGCCATGATAACACAGCAAAAGTCATAAACAGGTTCAAGTCCCCTTCCCGGGTTAAATTACTGGCCTTTGAATACCATCCAAATCGCGGCAAGGGATATGCTGTCCGCTACGGAATGCTTCGCTGTAAGGGTGCCATAAATATGTTTATGGATGCTGATTATGCAGTACCGATCCAATCGGTAGAAAAAGCTTGGCCTGTGTTCGAGCAGGGATACGATATTGTTATTGCATCCAGGGCTTTGAAAGGAGCCCGTATAATCGCCCACCAGAATTTTTTCCGTGAACTGTCGGCAAGAGTTTATACCATTGTGCAGAACTTTTACCTTGGCATAAGCTATCCTGATACACAGTGCGGATTCAAGCTTTACCGCAAGGCTGCAGCCCGCCGGCTTTTTGCAAATCAGAAACTGGACAGCGTTATCTTCGATGCCGAATTGCTGTGGCTGGCCAAAAAGGCCGGCCTGCGGGTTGGCCAATTCCCTGTGCAATGGACACATGTGGAAAATTCACGAATCAAGTATGACAAGCTATCTAAATCACTTTTTATCTTCAGGGAACTGTTAAGGATCAAAAGGCTGCATCATCCCCAATGAGATATCCCGTTGTTCCATATTTAAGCGGCCGCTAACATACTGTGAAGCGGCCGCTTTCGATTTTTTTTTCAATAACAGGTTTTGTTTCGTTATCTATTTTTCCTGATCCTGCAACCGACAAACAGACAGCATCCCATCAGCATCAGCAGGCTGACAACCTTCAATGACATAGCCTGACTGAAGTCACAGGATGTTGTCCCTGATTCGATGAAGCATCCAGGTATACTGAATTTTGCAGGGTCACTGCTCTGGCCATCTCCAAGGCTCATACCGGAAGGATCAACAATAATTCCATTGCGCACACCATCTTCATCGCCAATCCCGCCATCTTCCAGGACCAGGGTAACCGTGTGGCCGTCATGGCCAAACATGGCATACTCATAGGCTTGCCATCCATCTTCGATGCTGTATTTGTACCACTTTGCATCCGGCTCAAGCTGCTCTGAGAAATAGACGGTAACCGTAGCCGTGGTTACCCCTTCAGCCAAAAAGAGCTTGAAACTTATCAGGCCAAAGGTCATGGTCCCCGGAGGCGTATCTTCACCCGCAACCTGTTCCGGCAGCAACGACTTTAGCCCGACCACCTGCACATCAGGTGAATTGCATTTAACAGCAACTAGTCCATCACCAGCCGCGGTTTTTACTACTAGCATGTCGGATTGTAATTCATCTTTTTGACCATTGCCATCCAAATCGCACTCTGCTTCAACTTCCTGTTCATCCGGCAAGCCATCACCGTCCGCATCGCCAATTGTAAGATCATCTGTAGTTGAAAAAACAGCAACATCTGACCAGGCAGAAGTTCCACCGGCTGAATCCGTGTAGCGCACCCTCCAGTAATAAGTAGTCTCGGTGTCGAGAATCATGTCCGTCAGCGAAAATTCGGTCAGTTGATTATAGCAGACTCGATTCATTATCAAATTTGAAAAATCGGCCGTGGTACTTATCTGCCATTGGGTTTTTGCGTGTCCGTCACCATCTGAATCATGAAATCGTCCTGCAACAAGTCTGGGAGTCAAGCCCAGATTACCTATCTGATTTGGTGTTACTATTTCGGGGGCGGCCGGATCTGAATTTGTGCCATAGTTATCTATTACCGTACCGCTGCCGTCTCCGCCATCATTGCCACTGGAATCACCTGTGCCCGGTTCCGATCCTGACTGGCCATCACTGCCTGAACTGTCACCGCCCAGGCCGCCTGAGTTTCCTCCAGGATTGGTATCGTTCAGCCCTTCCTCACCACTGGTCGGAGCAAAAGAAACCTCATTTGAATCGTCACTTTCACAACCACTGTCAAATGCCCGTACAACGAAATAATAAACCTGCCCGGCCTCCAACCCCGTGGCCGTGTAGGTAGTACTGCTTCCGCTGTAAAGAGGATTGTCATAATCGTAAGGTTGACCTTCAGTGCGCTGGAACAGCTTATAACCTTCGGGAACCGGGGATACCGGGTCCCACTCCAGGGTGACCTGACCGGCCCAAGCTGAAAATGAAAGGATACACAAGCTGAAACATATGAATGCAAAAATAGTCAGGATAAAACGGGTAGTACTATGGTTCATGGATCCCTCCTGTTTACGGCCGGCGAAGCGGACCAGGAGGTAACCACCTTCGCGCGGCGGCCCTGCTGCCATGTCTCTTAACCAAGAGATTTAGGCCAGTGGCTTTGCGTCACATCCTTTCGGATGCTTTGCCTTTGACACGCATATTTAGGTTTCCGAAGTTATAACTTGAGGATTTTCGGAAACACCGACCACAATATATTCAAAAACAGTGCCATCACACCCACAAGCACATGGGTATTTTAAAAAAGCCAGAACAAGGAAAGTATGAAATTCGTGCACAGGAAAAACAGTATTCGGGAAAGCGCAACTGATGCAATCTGGCAGCTGTTTTGATCCAGCCGACATGTTTGAAGAACTTTATTATGGACACATTATATATTAAAAAATAAAATGGCAGGCAGATAACAATTTGGCAGACTGGTTTTTGTATGCTTAATTGAACAGGTCTTGTATGCGAAAAGATAAAAAGAAACGGCTAAAAGGCCCTTACATCCTTTTCGTTGGGAGGAATCCAGCGTAAACCTCCCTTGAATCCAAAACAACGATAAATGTATAAAGTCTTTACCTGACGACCGCCAGCGGAACTTAACAATCCGCCTCTGTTGTCTTTGAGCACAATTGATCTTGGCGGCTCAACTACCTTGAACACCTGTTGTAAAGCCTGCTGGTCGTCCATGTTGCGAGTCACTCCAACAGCATCCATTCCAAGCAAGTCGTTGTCTTTAAACCAGTAATCATACACATTGGGCCTGTTCCATCGGTTTATGGAAACGGTAAATGGTTTTCCCGGCACATAAAAGGCAAGCTCACTGGCTATCTGATAGCGTTTGCCAAAAATGAAAGTTCGATCCGGGTTGGGCATGGCTTTAACCTCGGAAGCGACCTTGATTCCCAGCTGGTCCCAACCGGTCAGCTCAGCAGCTGTTCTGTCCATTTGCGTTGGCAGGGGAAGAAAAGGCCAAACGGTATGAAGTAAAATGATAATGGTAACTGTATAAGAACTTGCCAATGTCCAGAACCAATAACGCCTTTTTGCCCTGCTTGCCTGTGACGAGTCATTGTGAAATGCGTACGCGGTAAGGACAATGGCCGTAAGGTATCCCGATCCTGGCCAGTTACCATAAACCCTTGTATGTAGACTCAAAATGGCGAAAAACAAAACTACAGGCAGAGAAGTAAACAAAAGATATCTGGGCCAAACAGGTGAGTTTTGCCCCGGGAGCCGCAAAGTCCGCCACCAGCTCCAACAGACAGCCAAAAAGACAAGAGGAGAAAGTAAAGCCGCCTGGGATGCCACAAAATCTCCAAGATAACGCAAGTGAACAGCAAAGCCCTGGTTGACCCCGCCGATATAAGCAACGTGTCGGATAGAATTCCAGTTGTGGGCAGCATTCCAGTAAATCACAGGCAGAAACAGGACTAAACCTAACGCCAAGCCGATGTAAGGCCTGATGGTAGCTAAAAATTTACGGTGGGGCTTTGAGATCAGGCCGAAAATAAAAATACAAGGTGGCAACAGGACCATGGTGTATTTGCTGAGCATCCCAAAACCGAACCAGCCACCTGCAAGCAACCACTGGCTCCAATGATTTCTTTCCATGGCCCTGGCTGCGTGGTACGCCACGGCGGACCAGGCGGCAGCCTGCAAACCGTCGGCAGTAGCCATCAGTCCGCCAACGTTGAACAGCAGCACTGATTGGGATAAAATCACGGTTGCCAGTGCTGTCTTCATCCCCAACCAGCGCCTGGCCAATAGAAACATGTATATAGAAGCTATCGTTGCGGCGACCACTGATGGTAAGCGCACCGCTCTTTCGGTATGCCCCAACAACTTGGTCGCCAAATGGATCAACCAGCCTATCATCGGAGCTTGATCATGATAGCTCCAATCAAGGTACCGGCTCCACTGCCAGTAATTGGTTTCATCCGGAGCAAGCAGGAACAAACCGCTGAGGAAAAACCTAAAAAAAGACCAAAGCAGAATATAACCAAAACATAAATACAGCATACGTCTAGTATTTTCATTTTCCATGACGGCCATATTTATTAAGTGTCTTTGTCAAAGTCAAGAATCGTTAGTGTCGAAAACAATCAGCCGGATAAACCGGGATGGATCGAAGAGTAATCATCAGGGGCTATTAAAATCGGCCGGGGCTTTGGCCTGCTGAAGTACAAATGAAATGCTTGTTCCCTTTCCAACCGTTGTTTCTACGTCCAGGCGACTTCCGTATGTCTCAAGGATACGATGAACTATTGACAGGCCTAAACCGGTACCCTCAGGCCTGGTGGTATAAAAAGGATCGAAAATAAGCGGCAGGGCCTCTTCTGAAATACCACAACCTGTATCACTGATCCTCACTTCCAGTTTTTCTCCTTTCAAAGCGGCGGCAGTCAGTAAAATCTCCCCAAAGTCGTCTATTGCTTCGGCCGCGTTCATGAGTAAATTCCATATTATTTGTCGCAAGTGGGTCTGGTCCATTTTCACCCACAGAAATGGTTCGAGACTTACCTTCAGCGAGATACGTTCATTATAACAATTATCTTGTTTGAAAAGAGACGCAATCTCATTTAGCGCTTCGGAGATATTGAATATCTCCAATTTGCCGGCAGGAGGTCTTGCGAAGAAAAGGAAGCTGTTGACCAGATTGCTGAGCCGATCTGTTTCCCTCAACACGATATCCATTAAGCGCTGCTGGTCAGGATCATAACGCAACTCTTCACGTAAAAGCTGAATTGAGCCAGACAGGGATGCCAGGGGATTCTTGATTTCGTGAGCCAGACCGGCGGCCATCTCGCCCATTGAGGCCATTTTCTCCACCCTTTTGATATGAGCTTCCATGGCCCGGAGTTCTTTACGTGTTTTTCTGTTCTGTTCCGCCAAAAATCCACTTAAGACAGCCACGGCAAAACAACCGGCCGTGGTTATAGCGAGCTTGAAAATGATCCGGCCGCTTTCATAAACCAAGGCGGCTTCTGCATAACCTCCAGGTGATGTAAGATAACCCTTGGATTCCAACCATAGCAGGATTGCATACTGAATGCTGCTTGAAGCAGCTATGGCAAGACCTCCCCGCATGAAAAGAATCATGGAAGCATAAATTATTACTACCAGGTAAAGAAATGAAAAAAAACTGATTAACCCACCGGTCAAATATATAATCATGGTAACGATGAAAGTGTCCACCACAAGTTGGAAATAGGTAAAAAGAGTCTTTCTGCGAACCCTGCGGAAAGCCGTAGCATAAATAAATGACAGGAAGAAAATAATTATAATCAATAAATAAAGGACACCGAAAGGAGGGGCAAATGCATCGCTGCCACGACTGAAAGTAACGTAAATTGTTGATCCAAGCAGCAGGATGGTAAAAAAAACTCTTGCCAGCATCAACCATTTCAGCCGCTGAAATATTTCTTCATCGGGTGATTCCAAAGAAGTACCCATGGTTCATTTAATTTAGCCGGTTATTAAAAAACCACTGCGCCTGACGCAAAACAAATATTCGGCTAAAAATGGTTAATTAATACAAAAAAACAACTTTCCTTTTTTGTTTCACTTTACTTTGCTCTGCTTCAGCTGCCTTGGCTACGTTTTGCAAATATCACTGAAAGGCCCATCGACAGGAACGCCGGGGTCCCTGATGTTTTACAGTACAAGAACAACCCTTTGGCATTTCACCTACCAAGATTCTTTTCTCGAGACATTATCCACCTACAGCACCGGCCATCTTGAAGATTGGCAGGTACATGGAAACTACCAGGCCGCCGATTACTACACCTAGAAAAACAATCATGAACGGTTCTATCATTGCGGTCAGATTTTCAACCGCCTGGTCGACTTCCTCGTCATAAAAGTCGGCAATTTTTTCCATCATGGCATCAAGGGCACCGGTTGATTCCCCGACAGCAATCATTTGGCATACCATGGGTGGGAAAACACCACTTTCATATAGGGGATCGGCCATGGTGCGGCCTTCGGCAATTCCTGAACGCACGTTGTAAATAGCATTTTCGACAATTTTATTACCGGCTGTCTTGGCAACAATATCAAGCGCATCAAGGATGGCTACCCCGCTTCCCAGCATTGTACCCATGGTACGGGTAAACTTGGCCACGGCCACCTTGCGGATCAGAACCCCGAATACCGGCAATTTGAGCAATAGCGCGTCTACGCTCCGGCGTCCTTTTTCAGTCTTGTAGTATTGTTTGAAAGTAATGATAAAAATTACGAGGGCTATGAGCATATAGGCGATTTTTGATTTAACAAAGTCGCTCAATTTTATGACTATAAGCGTCGGTGTCGGCAACGAGCTGCCAAAATCGGCAAACATTTCCTGGAATACCGGAATCACATAGACCAGGATAACGATTACAACGGCTACAGCCACTGTAATGGTTATTATCGGATACACCATGGCGCCTTTGACTTTGCGTTTCAGGGCGGCGGCTTTCTCCATGTAACCGGCCAGACGTTTCAAAATGGTATCCAGAATACCGCCTGCTTCACCGGCAGCAATCATGTTAACAAAAAGGGCATCGAAATGCTTGGGAAATTTTTTCAAGGAATCTGCAAGGGTAGCACCACTTTCCACCGATTCCTTTATCTTCCTGAGCATCTTTTTAAAGGTTGAATTCTCCTGCTGGGCCTGGAGAATGTCAAGGCACTGAATTATCGGCAAACCTGCATCTATCATTGTCGAAAACTGCCGTGCAAAAATGATTATATCGTGCTGTTTTACTTTGGGCTGCAAAAAAGAAACATTTTCAAACAAGTCCTTAGGCTTTTTCTTGATCTTTGTGGGTGAAATGCGCATTCTTGTGAGGTTTGCGCGAACAGCGGCCTCGCTAGCCGCCTCCATTTCCCCTTTTTGAATCTGATTATTTCGGGTTTTACCTTCCCAGATATAAATCGGCATATCGCTCCCCCTACCGTTGCTCTGGTTCCCTGCACGTTTGAAAAAATGTCACCTTACAGGCCCACTGTCGCCCCTGCAATGCTTGAAACTGGATTGCAGGGTAATGGAATGTGATCGTTTGCAAGCTCATAAGCTGTTGCCGATAAAGGTGTATTCTTGTATCCTTTTGGTATCATAAACGTTTTTAAACGACAACCAATTTGTCAACCAATTACTAATTACACATGAATTTCCATACTCAAGAAAGAAACTGTTTTGCATGGAAGTTATGAAACATGCTATACCCAACTCAACCGCAATTATATACAAAAAGAATGCCAGGTTAAATAAAACCGTCAGGGGAAAATTCATTTGCCATGGGAAAAAGATCAACAGAACCTGTAACTTTAATAACTACCCACGTAAATACTGATTTTGACGCACTGGCTTCGCTGCTGGCAGCTCAAAAGCTCTACCCTGAGGCGCTTGTCGTTTTCCCTGGCTCCCAGGAAAAAAGCCTGCGAAATTTTTTTATCCAGTCAGTTGTATATCTGTTCAATCTTGCGGAAATACGGGATATCGATATGGAAAGGGTCAGGCGCCTCGTGTTGGTTGACACCCGCAACCCTGAACGCCTGGGCCCCCTGACTTCACTTTTGAAAAAGAAAAACCTGGAAATCCATATTTATGATCATCATCCACCCAAGCCTAACGATCTCCGCGGCCAGGTAGAAATTTACCGCAAGGTTGGTGCAACCGCCACTATCATGGCGAGCTTGCTGCAGCAGCGTAAAATTCATATATCTTCAGAAGAAGCGACAATTCTCTGCCTTGGTATATACGAGGACACCGGTGCTTTTACTTTCAACTCCACAACTGCACAAGACTTCCAGGCAGCGGCATTCCTGCTTTCCAAAGGTGCAAATCTGAATATCATTGCCAATTTGATGGCCCGTGAGTTTAGTCCCGAACAAATAGGCTTTCTGAATGATCTGATTCAGTCGGCAACCTGGCATACAATTAATGGAGTAGAAATCGTAATTACCAAGACCAGCTATGATCGGTATCTGCCTGATTATGCTTTCCTGGTACACAAAATGGTTAAAATGGAAGGCATAGACAACCTGTTTGCAATAACTCTGATGGAAAACAAGGTATACATTGTGGCCCGCAGCCGCTCAGGAGAAATAGATGTAGGTGCCGTTGCATCTGAACTGGGAGGTGGCGGCCATTTACATGCCGCTTCCGCAACCATCAAGGAGTACACCCTGGCCCAGGTGGAGCAAAAGCTGCTTAACATCTTGTATGCCCAGGTAAAGTCAAGGCGACGCGCCCGCCATTTGATGTCTCGCCCTCCCATTACCATCAGCGCCAGCCATACTTGTCGTGAGGCTCAAAAAAGGCTCAGGCGTTATAATATTAACGCCCTGCTGGTAGTTGACCACGAAGGAAAGGAGGCTTTATTAGGCTACATTACCCGCCAAACAGTTGAAAAGGCAATATATCACCACCTGGACCATGTGCCTGTGTCAGAATATATGGATACCGAAATGATAATTGCGGCGCCTGATGACGACCTGGAAACAATCCAGGAAAAAATAATAGCCCGCAAGCAACGAATTCTGCCGGTGGTCGAGGGACAAAAACTTGTAGGAGTCATTACCCGGACTGACCTTCTTGATATCCTGGTCCGCCAGGCCAGATTCCACAATGATCGTTTCCCGGATCCTGACAAGCATGTAATCTCAGCCAGGACCCGCAATATTGCCAATTTCATGAACGAACGTTTAAGCCGCCGTATCATGGATCTGCTTTCCGGTGCAGGTGAGATTGCCGCCGAACTAAACTACCAGGCATATGTGGTAGGCGGTTTCGTGAGGGACCTTTTTCTCTACCATCCCAATGAAGATGTTGACCTGGTTATTGAAGGAGATGGAATCGAATTTGCTAAAGCCCTGGCAAAGGCCAGGGGAGCACGCTTGCACACCCATGCCAAGTTTGGAACGGCGGTTGTGACTTTCAGCGATGGTTTCAAAGTCGATATCGCCACTGCCCGCCTGGAATACTATCGCAGCCCGGCGGCCCTGCCGGACGTGGAGATGAGCTCGATCAAGCTCGATCTTTTCCGGCGCGATTTCACCGTTAATACATTAGCCATTGCTTTGAATCCAAACAAGTTCGGGCGGCTGATAGATTTCTTTGCAGCGCAGAAAGACATCAAGGACAGGGTTATCCGGGTATTGCACAACATGAGTTTTGTTGAAGATCCCACCCGGGTTTTCCGCGCCATCAGATTTGAGCAACGTTTCGGCTTCACCATCGGAAAGCTCACCGCCAGCCTGATTGAAAATGCGGTTAAGATGGATTTTTTCAAACGCCTGTCAGGCAAAAGGGTGTTGACCGAAATGCGCCTTATCCTCCAAGAAGCAGACCCGCTGCCGGCCGTCAAAAGGATGCAAGACTACAGCTTGTTAAAGGTCATGCACAAAGACATTCAATACAATACATCCATGGCAGAGTTGCTTGATGCAGTAAAACATGTACTTGCGTGGCACGATCTGCTCTTTATGGAGGACAATTACCAGCCTTGGAGAGTTTATTTCATGGCGCTTATCCATGGCCTTTCCCTGGGAAAAACGCTTACTTTGTGCAAGCGTCTGGAAATGCCTCCGAATCTGACTAACCGGTTTGGAAAACAGCGCCTTGCGGCTGAAAAATGCGCCCTCTGGCTTGACCGTAACAAGAATGCTCAGCCAAGTGAAATTTACAATCGACTGTATTCATTCAAGGTAGAGCCTCTGCTGTACATGATGGCCTGCTGTCGAAGCCGGCATGGCAAAAAGGCTGTTTCTAACTATTACACCAGTTACAGGCATATTCAACCGGCGGTAACCGGCAATGATCTCATAGCTATGGGGCTGGCACCGGGTCCATCTTTTCGTAAAATACTGGACAAGATACGTGAGGCCAAATTGAATGGCAGGGTAAAGACGGTCCAACAGGAAAAACACCTGGCCAGCCAACTGGCCGCCCGCTATGCCAAAAGATAATTTCCTTGATCTCGTGCAATAAAACGATTAGATGATTTGGGTTTAGCATCAAAATCGGACCGGCCGCAACGCCAAGGACGGTTCCTACAGGAGCTGCAAAATGACCGATAAGAAACGAATTTTGAGCGGAATGAGGCCTACAGGACCTTTGCACCTGGGTAATTTCCACGGAGCCCTTGCCAACTGGATTGACATGCAGGACAAGTATGAATGCTTTTTTTTCATAGCTGACTGGCATGCTTTGACCAGTGATTATGAAGACACCACCAGGATATCCGAATATGTACGTCAAATGGTTATCGATTGGCTGAGCGTTGGCCTATCACCACAGAAATGTACCCTTTTTATTCAATCAAAGGTGCCGGAACACGCTGAACTCTACCTGCTGCTCTCCATGATTACTCCGGTACCCTGGCTTGAACGGAACCCGACTTATAAAGACCAGATGGTCCAGCTTAAAAACAAGGATTTGTCGACCTTCGGTTTTTTGGGCTACCCCGTCCTACAGGCTGCCGATATTATCATCTATAAAGCCCAGGGTGTCCCGGTAGGTATCGACCAGGTTCCGCATGTGGAAATCACACGCGAAATTGCCAGGCGTTTCAATTACTTATATGGATCAGTTTTTCCTGAACCAGAAGCCGTACTTACCGAAACGCCTAAAATTCTGGGGCTTGACCGCCGCAAAATGAGCAAAAGTTACGACAATGCAATCTACCTTTCGGATTCATCCCAAGAGGTCGGCCGAAAAGTCATGCAGATGATAACAGATCCCCAGCGCAAAAGGCGCAATGATCCGGGTGACCCCGAAATCTGCAACGTTTACGCGTTTCACAAAATGTATTCTGAAGAAAAAACAACACAACAGTGTGCCGAACAGTGCCGGGCGGCTGAAATCGGCTGTGTGGAGTGTAAAAAAATAATGGCCGAGGGCCTCCTGAACAGGCTGGAACCAATTCAGGAAAAACAGCAATACTACCGTAAACACCCGGAACTTGTAATGGAAATCATTGATCAAGGCAGCAAAAAGGCCCGCGAAGTTGCCCGCGAAACAATGTCCCAGGTACGCCAGGCCATCAAACTCAACTATTGACCGGTCAGCCCCAGGGGCCGGGTTCCCAATTTGCCAACAAGGGCGGACCAATGCAAAACATCTACCAGGTCAAACTGGATAACCTTTTTGAAGGCCCCATGGACCTTCTGGTCCACCTGATCAAAAAAAACGAGGTCGATATCTACGACATTCCAATTGCTCTGATTACCAGGCAGTATCTTGAATACCTGGAATGGATGAAGATGATGAACATCGACTTTGCAGGCGAGTTCCTGGTAATGGCCGCGACATTAACCCAGATAAAATCGCGCATGCTCCTGCCCACCCATGGCAACGAGGATGAAGAAGAAGATCCGCGGATGGAAATCACCCGTCCGCTTATCGAGTATATCCGGATGAAAACAGCTGCTGAAGAACTTGCCAAACGCAACTTGCTGGGAGATAAAACTTTCACCAGGGTGGCAGCCAGGGCCGATTCACTTAAAGACACTGAACCGGAACTGGCTCAGGTGGGCTTGTTTGAACTGATAGATGCTTTTCAGAAAATTCTCAAGAAAACCACCGGAAGCCATGTGGTAGACATGACCACTGAACCGCTTTCGGTAAAAGAACGGATGAACCAGCTGATTGAAATCCTGGAGGAAAAAGGTTCGCTAACCTTCGAAAAACTTTTTGGCCAGTCACCTGATAAAATGGAAATTATCGTTACTTTCCTGGCTCTGCTGGAGCTTATGAAAATGAACCTTGTCCGTGCGGTACAGAGTATGCCAACCGGAATTATAAGGGTTTTTTATGTCTGACGGATCATGAGCAAAATGAAAGAGCTGCAGAACATAATCGAATGTCTTCTCTTTGTTGCCGATGAACCTATTTCCATGGACAAGTTCAAAGAGATCATCGAAAACGCCACTGCCCGGGAAATTGGTAAGGCTCTCCAGCTTCTGGAAGAACAGTACCGTCAGCGCCAGGGCGGATTCGAATTGCACCAGGTTGCCGGTGGATGGCAGTTACGCACACCGGCCCGCTATAATGAGTATGTTAAGAAATTTCTCAAGCCGACTCCTGTCCGGCTTAGCAAGGCGGCCCTGGAAACACTTGCAATAGTAGCTTACAAACAGCCGATAATTAGAGCCGATATCGAACAAATAAGGGGTGTTGACTGTGGAGGAGTATTACGGATGCTCCTGGAGCGTAAATTAATAAAGGTCCTGGGGCGCAGGGAAATCCCAGGTCGACCGCTGATTTATGCCACTACCAAGCAGTTCCTGGAAATGTTTGATCTCAAAGACCTCAGGGATCTTCCGTCCCCCAAGGAAATTGAGGAACTGACAGGAAATCCGGCCCCCGGCACTTCACTGGAATCAGGTGCAAATGTGCTACCTGATGCCGGGCCGGAAACCATGTCCCCTGAAACAACCTCCGGAAAAACCGAGTTAAAACAACCGACCGACGATACCTCCGGACAAGACCCAAAAAATGCTTGACTTGAATCAAGCCAACCCACTATATCATTTATCCTATTATTGGGCGGTTAACTCAGTGGGAGAGTGCCACCTTCACACGGTGGAAGTCACTGGTTCAAATCCAGTACCGCCTACCAATTTTTGATCACAGCCCCGGCCGGCGACAAACTCCGGAACCGGGGTTTTTACTTGTAGCGGCCATTGCTTTTGTTGGAAATCGAAACCGGTTGACCTTTTTACCTTACAATTGGTATTTTGCTGCGATTGATGGTTTTGATTTGTTGTAAAACACTTGCGACAGTGGCTACCAACATAAAGGCAGTTGGTAATGGGTAAAGATAAATCCAAGAAGCTGGAAGGTAATCCGGCCCCTTGCCTGGCGGTGCTCGGAACCGGTTCCGATGTGGGCAAAAGCGTCCTTGTCGCCGGACTGTGTCGTATTTTCGCCAACCGTGGTTTACGTGTTGCTCCCTTCAAAGCTCAAAACATGTCAAATAATTCGGGTGTAACTCCTGAAGGGCTTGAAATGGGACGGGCCCAAATTGTTCAGGCCGAAGCAGCAAGGACGGCACCCCACGTTGATATGAACCCGGTCCTGTTGAAACCGACCAGCGAGTCTGGCAGCCAGGTGATCGTACGCGGCAAAGTAGTCGGCAATCGCCAGGCATCCCAGTACTACAGTGATAAAGAAAAACTTTTTGCCACGGCCTGCCGATGTCTCGATCGACTCCGTCGACGATACGACTTGGTGTTAATTGAAGGGGCCGGTTCCTGCGCCGAGGTAAACCTGTTGGAACATGATTTCGTAAATTTCAAAACCGCGCTTTATGCCAACGCACCTGTGGTCCTGGCAGGCGACATTCACCGGGGAGGAATTTTTGCACAGCTGGTGGGTACCCTTGTTTGCCTCCCACCTGGCTATCGCAAACAGGTGGCGGGCTTTATCATTAATCGCTTTCGGGGAGACCCAAACCTGTTTTCCGGGGGAATGGCCTGGATAGAAGAAAAAACATCTCTGCCTATTTTTGGTATAGTACCCTGGTTTTCGAACATTTCCATCCAGCAGGAGGATTCGGTTGCAATTGAATCGCCACGCCCGGTAAAGAGCAACGGCCTGAAAGGTCCGGCCATAGGGATAATCCGCCTGCCCCATATTGCCAACTTCACCGACTTTGCCGCCCTGGAAAACATCAAGGGTTTGAGTATCTGTTATCTGGAAACTGTTCAGGATCTGAAGCCCTTTGCCGCCATCATCCTGCCGGGCACCAAGAACACCCGCTCCGACCTGCAATGGCTTCGACAAACCGGTTGGTTATCTTCCCTGCTGGAGTATCGTGAAAAAGGAGGCAGAATCCTGGGTATCTGCGGCGGCTTTCAAATGCTGGGCAAATCCATAAGCGACCCGGAAGGT
>JALVQM010000281.1 GCA_027025615.1 Desulfobacteraceae bacterium
GCAACGATGAGATTCATGTGGCATTCATAATTGCACCTTTAGCGATTGTATTGCGACAGCAGGGAGTGGATGTAAAAGTTATTTACATCGGGAACCGTCATGAAAGCACTATGGTTGTCCGAAAAGGCATCGGTGTCTCTGCTCTTGCAGATCTGAAAGGTCGTACGATTGCTGTGCCCATGCGCTATTCAGGGCACAATTTAAGTCTGCTCAAACAAATGGAAGACAAATCAATTAAAGGTATCAAAATAGTTGAAATGAATCCCCCGGATATGGCCGCAGCTCTTTCCTCGGGCGCTCTTGACGCATACTTTGTTGGTGAACCTTTTGCTGCCCAGACACTGGTATGTGGTGAATCCGAAAAGCTTTTTTATGTCGAAGATGTTTGGCCGGGCTTTATTTGTAATCTGATGCTGATAAAAAACAACTACATGAAGCGTAAGCCGGAGGTTGTGAGCCAGCTTGTTCAGGCTGCGGCCAGATCAGGCCTTTGGGCTGAAAAAAATCCCCGTGATGCGGCCAGGATTGCATCAAGATATTGGGGACAACCTGAAAGTTTGGTTTACTACGCACTGACTACGCCTGTAGGGCGAATTGTTTACGATCAATTTGTACCTCGCCAGGATGAATTACGCTACATGGCAAAGCTGATGCTAAATTTTGGACTTGCAAAGTCAGATCGAATTGACGGTTTGGTGGCAGATAAATTTGCCCGCCAGGCAGACCTGGAAGGGATAAATGATGTTAACACCATAATACGTCGGTGAAATGTGAACTCGTCCGGTTTATATATCTGAGGGCTTGTTTCAATAAACTTATAGTCGGTTTGGCTTCTCCACCAGATCACGTTACATTTCAGGATTTTTTCATCTTATCCAGTTCTTCCATTATTGACTTTATCTGTTGCTTCAGCCCATCCAGCTCCGCCTTCAACGGAGCAATGGCGGTTTCAATGCTCTTTTCAATTTCACTCACAGAGCGATCGGCTGAATGAGATGTATCTTGTTTGGTGTCTATCCCCTGTTGTACCAGGCGCTTTATTTCAACGTTGTTTTTTAGTTCTTTAAAATTGCGAATTTCAGCGGCGACAATTGATTTTTTTTGTTTTTCCGGCAGATTGGCATTTCCCACAATTTGTTCCAGGCTTTTGAAAACCGACATGACCCGCTTTATTGCATCAGGATGGGCCTGAGCTTTACGTTTTTTTATGTATTTACCCAGAGAATTAAGCATTCTAAGCATAGTATAGGTGTACTTATCATCCTGGTAGCTGGTCATCAGGGAGTTGACACTTTGTTCAAGATCGGCCAGACAACCGTCGGTAATTTCCCAGTCGATTGATAAAACGACCGATTTTAGCTGTTCTAGTGGATTGCTGGCAGGGGTTGTTGATTTGTTTTCGGCTTGCCCGGTGGGTATATTTTGATCCTTGCCAAAAAAGTCATCCAAGCGGTCTTCAATATCGTTAATCAGGCGTTCCTTATCGTTTTTATCCAACTTGGGCCTCCCTACTGAAGTTGCTCCTGTACTGCCAATATTGTTATGGAAATAGCCTTCTTGACTGTTTGAATTACATTATCGCCCTTGATGGCACTGGCCGTAAAACTTGGTGCCTTTAAACGACTATTCAAATCGTTTTCAAGGGTTTCAATGTCTAATAAAGGAATACCGCTTGCCGCCAAGTCGCGTTTGTTATATTGCATGACAACCGGAAAATTGTATAGATCTATATTATGAAATGCCAAATTCTCCTCTAAATTTTTGAGTGAATTGACATTCTTTTCCCGCATAACTGCCATGGAGTCAGCTACGAAGACGATACCGTCAGCCCCTTTCAGGACCAGCTTGCGGGTAGCATTATATTTAACTTGACCCGGGACAGTATAGAGTTGAGTCTTTATTTTATAACCCTTTATCTCTCCCAAAGCGAATGGTAAAAAATCAAAAAAGAGAGTCCGGTCTCCATGTGTTTTTATGCTTACAAGGTCTGTTTGAATACGATGCCTTATTTTGCTGAATATGTATTCCAGGTTGGTGGTTTTGCCTCCTCTTCCAGGTCCCACATATACTATTTTTATTTGTACTTCCTTTTTTTTTATATTGATGACCGACACGCAGGCACACCTCGCTCACGACGTAATGCAATGGACAACAGGCAATTCTGGAGAGGTTCTCAGGTAGTTAAGGTCTTTTGAAATATTTTGCCTATTTTTTCAATAGATTCGTCTACTTTTAAGCGTAAATAACCCAAGGAGACATCGTTGCCAAAGATGGTAACCAGCAGGAAATCATCCAGTACTTTGCTGAAATGGATGTTTTCGTTTTTACCTTTATGAAACAACAGGGCAAAATCATCTTCGCCGATTATGGCTGCCATGGCGCATACAGCACCAAAATTGCCGGCAGCCAGCGCTGCCAGGGAATAGATATCGTGTCCAACTTCCCCGTTATCCAGATTGGCAATAATATTGCCAGCCATGTCAATGAGGATGACACACTTTAGCCCTAGCTCCATGAGGTCTTCCTGTAATACTTTTTCAATTCCATCAAGTTGTTCTTGATCCAGTATATACGACAATGCGTATCCTCCTTGCTATAAATCTTGCTGACACTTGCAGCCTGCCGGCAGGCGGATGATAGGCAACAGAACAATGGTTAGTCAGGTACAAAGAGTATAGGAAAATGATATGCAGCTGTCAAACAAAAACATCATAGTCAATTATGACGCTATGTTAGCACATACAACTATAAAATCGATGGGTGGTCTAAAAGGTAGATCAATTTAATTGAGATTCTTCATAGGCGGCCAATGTATCGTTGATGATTTTACCTGCAGCCCTGAAAGCCGGTGTTTGTCCATGCAGGTGATTGATGGGACGCATTTCCGATACAGCCCGGGCAATTTCCTGATCCATTCCAATGGCCCCTAAATCATGGGCTTCAATGGTAAGATATTTCTGGGCTACCAATTTAACTATGCGGGCGGCCTTCTGTTCAAGATCAGTCCTGGCCATATTGGTTATCAACAATGGTTTGATGCTGCTGACAGCTTGTTCAAGCATCCGTGCATGACGAACTCCGTTTGCCTGTTTTATTGCTTTGAGCAGTTCCTTTATGGTTCGCAGCTGGTTTTCATTTTTAGGGTCCATGGCTGTTTTAACCAGATTCAACATTGATGGTTTTTGACTTACGGTTCTGGTTAAACGCCGATAAACCGCGTTGCGTACGAAAGCATAGGCATTCTGAATAGAAATCGGCTGGGCGGTCAGGACCACAATCGGGAAATTTGCTATCAGGAAAAAATCGAGGACATTATAGGATGTTCCGGCACCCAGATCCAAGACCACATGCCGGGTTGAAAGGGATTTGATACTTTTGAATATTTTGGTCTTTTGGGCATACTGTGGATTTGCCATTGACAGAACTTCGCTGGCTCCACAGACTAGTTTTAAATTTTCGACTTCTGTTTGAATACATACCTGTTCAAGGCTTTTATACTTGCGGGTCAAAAAGTCGTTCAGTGTTCTTACAGGGGTTTTAATGCCCATCAGGGTATGCAGGTTTGCAGCTCCAAGATCTGCATCAATCAGGACGGTTGAATGGCCTTGGCGGGCAAGATTTAAAGCCAGTAATATACTGACTATACTCTTACCAACTCCTCCCTTGCCTCCTCCGATGGCCCATATTAATGGCAAACCAATATTTGAAGATGGATAATTACCTTTTGCCTTCTGATTTGCTGGTGTATTCATTGAATTTGGCGTTCCTCCTGCTGTGGTTGAATAATGGACTGCCACAGAGACCACAAAAGATTTTGTTCTCCAATACAACCCCGGCAGTATTCTTCCAGCAATTCCAGGTCAGCTGTTTCCAGGTCATGAAATTTGAGACCCAGCAGCACTGATTCATGCTGATTACTCCCATGGCGTGTCCAAACTACGGTACCCTTTAGATCCAGGCAAATGGTGTCGTTCAGCAAATCAATGCTGATGGTTGCTGACTGTCCATAGCCGGGATGACCCTGGGGGATTTGCTGTTGTGGAGTCAATTCGACACATGTTCCGCCGACAGACAGGTCTAAAGCTATGCCTTCATATCTTTCCTTTTGTGATTGCGGCGGATTGAAAGAGCGCTGAATAGTACTGGAACTATGATTGTTTGTAATTTTTGCGGAACCATCAAGATCATTAGGGTCATCGAATGTAAGCGTCACTTTGGTAGGTAGCCCGTAGCGAGGATTTCGCCTTACGGTCTGCCAGGGCCGTGAAGGTGTTTTTTCAGCCTTGTATAGCTTTCGAAGCAGCTTTTCAATATTGGGATATTTTTGGCAGGCTGAATGCAGAACCGGCTTGGAGATTTTTACCAGCTCCACATCCGTTAATGCTTTTATGGTTGCCGAGGAAGCGGTCTGCTTATCAAGGGGGAAGATGTCGCCGAAGATATCATTGGCAGCGATTAGAACCGATACTGAGTCTCGATCAGCAGGATAGGTCTCTTCCAGGGTGCCGCTTACCACGAAAAAAACTTCCTTGGCCGGGTCACCTGCTTTTTTGACATCCTGCCCGGAAACCAGTCTGACCCTGACAAGCCTGCGCATAACGGTTACCAGTTCAGGATATGACAGCCGGGCGAAAAAACGTTGTAAGGGGTTGAGGTCAGCTCCTGCTTCATGAAGTATGGTATGAAATGCCCGGCCCTGGGAATGATCCGGCTTTTGCAGGCTCCATTGGAGAATTTTGGCGACAATGGCCTGAAGATTCATTCCCGCTGCGATAAAACCTTCGGCGGCCTTCCCATAGACCTCATAAGCCTCTGTAAGACGGTTATCTTCAAGCAAAAGATCAGCGTAAACCCGCTGGAGTGCGGGATCATCCGGATAGATGTGCAGCAATTGCTCGGCTTCATCAACTGATTCAATTCGTAATTTCCCCTCGCTGATTTGCTGAATTACTCCTATTGTCTCCCCTGATATAGTTGGAGAATTTTTTTCCCTCATAGCTGTTCCCCATTTCTTAATGCTTCAATAATTGCATCAATACGCTGATTTAGAATATCCGTTTTTTGAAATGTCAAACGAATAGTTTCGAACAAGGGTTGCATTCGCTTGTCAAGGGTAAGGAACATGTTGGTCAGATAGGCCAGGCGCTTGTTTATAGCTTCTATTTGTTTGCCAATGGTTTCCAGATCAGCCGGTTCATCGTGGGCGTTTTGTTCCTGGCGAAACTGCCCGATCATTTCTTCCAGGTCGTTTTTTTCAGCTTTTGATAACCCGGGATTTAAAAATATTTGATTTTGATCGTTCATCGATACGCCTTGTTTATATTTTGTCAAATTTCTCCATTTCTTCACCAATTTGAGCGTTGATGACTTGGAGCCGTTTTTCTTGTTTGCGTAAAAGTTCATCTATATTCAAACGTCCCCTGCGGGTCTCACTTTTGTTCTGTGAAAAAACAATGGAAACCAGCAAGCCTAAAATTATGATGGTCAAAAAGATCAGGCCGGCCACAAGGTAGAACTGAAGATCAAACTTTTTGGTTTGGACTGTGCCGGAGGATTTGCGGCTGACTAACACGGGCATTTTTTGATTTATACCGTCTGTCCGTTCAGAGAGTTGCCGACCAAAGCCTTCTTGAGTAAAATCGTTGTGTCCGGTGGCGTTAAGCGAATTTACTGGTTTGTCAGTGCTGTGAACCATGCGGCTTTCATGCTGTATTCGCACCTTTTTATTGAGCGTTTCAGCCTGCGATAAGCTTTTGCTTGTTAGTCCTGTTTGTGTGTTTTTGTTCTTTTCCAGCCGTGATTCCGATCCGGAAGGAGATGGGCTGTTATTATTCAGTACAGGAGGATTTTTTTCAGTTTCAACCGGAATAACCAAGGCTTGGGAATGTGCTGGTTTAACATCCATGACTATTCTGAAAGGGTTTTGCAGGCTGAACCATTTCACTTGGATATCTGGAATACCAAACAGAAAACGGATTTCAAGTTTTTCATCTTTACGGGCTATAATTTCCAAGTCCCTGATACGTTTAACGTTTTCAAGTGGTATACGCCGTACAAGACCGGGGGAGGCAGAAGCAAGGGTGACTTTCAATAGGTTCTTTTCTGCCTTGGGGAAATAGGCTGGATGGACTTGATTGTCGAACTCAAGGACAATCCGGGTCGAAGATTTATATTCGCCGATTCTTATATCGCGGAGAACTGCTGCCGCACTGGCGGTGACATTGGCGAAAAGGACGGCTGCCGCTCCCAAGACAAGTAGCATCGCCCTGCATTTGCCTTTTTCCCTATCCATAAGCGGCTCTACCTTTGGGGAGGGGCTGCCAAGTTAATCTGCCAGTGGGTACCTTGTCTGAAACATTTTAGTCAATGGCGATGAAATTATCGGATACAACTTATAGTTGTCAAGACCAAGGCATTAGTGTGGCCTTAACTTCATTATAAATTTTTCTGCAACCGCCGCATATCTACTGCATAACGGCAATGACTTCAAAACCTTCGCTTTCCAATGCATTTTTTATTGCCATGGGATCGCAAGGTTTTAACCTGAAACAGTAGCTTCTTGGGTTAGTTTGGCGAGTTGCCAGGCTTACATTTATAATTTCCCCACCGTTGTCGGAAATTATTTGCATCGCTTTATTCAAAGCCCCTGGATTGGTACCAAGTTTAACATCAATTCGTACGCTGGCTGACAGTATTCCCATCAAATCGATAAAGGCTCGCAGCAGGTCGGTTTCAGTGATAATGCCCACCAATTGTTTTCCCTCGACAACGGGAAGGCCCCCGATCTTTTTCCGGTAAATCAGCTGGGCCGCAGTTTCAATATCGTCGTTTGGGCCAACCGTAAAAGGATTTTTAATCATCATGTCATCAAGTGTCAGGTCGCCCAGCATATATGGCAACAGCCCCCTTTTGAGGTCGGCCAGGGTAAGGAAGCCTTTCAGGCGATTGTTACCATCAACCACAGGCAGGTGACGGATAGAGTTGGCCTTCATTAATTCTATAGCCTTTTCAACCGTGGCATCGTCGGTTACCGTAATTGGGTCGTGAATCATAAGGTCTTGTATTTTCATAATACTTCCTGACTGGCTTCCGGCTTTTGCAGAAAATCCTGTTGCCCGCCTTCCTGCAGGCCGGCAAACCGACCTTCAGCTCCTGCACTGGTAAAACGGCGATAAGCAATTAAATTGAACAAAAGTAAATATTTAGTAGAACCCTACCATAATTCGGGTGGTTTGTGAAATGGTATATTACAGGTGGTGAATAATCGGTCAAGGTTGATATAGACAAAGGGGCTCTTCAGCCAGAAAATTGCCGGTGGCCTCATAAGCTCGCGCACGGCAGCCTCCACATACCCTGCGGTATTGACAGCGCCCGCATTTGCCCTCAAGCAGCGACACATCGCGAAGTTTGGCAAACACTTCAGATTCGTGCCAGATTTGACTGAAAGTATTTTTAGTTACATCACCACAGTTAAGGTCTAAGAATCCACAAGGCTGGACTATCCCTCTATGGGAGATGAAACAAAACCCTGTTCCGGCCAGACATCCACGGGTGACTGCATCAAGGCCATGGGTTTTGTAAGTTACTTCGATTCCTTCAGCCCGTGCCCGTTGGCGCAGGATGCGGTAGTAATGGGGGGCGCATGTGGCTTTAAGCTGGAGCTTGGTTTTGTCCCTTTGGTCATAGAACCAGTTCAGGGTATCTTCATACTGGCGGGCATCGATGGCTTGATCGACTATGTATTTGCCGCGACCTGTGGGTACCAGCAGGAAAATATGATGGGCCACTGCCCCCAGCTTTTCAGCAAGGTCAAGAATTTTTGGAATCTGGTCCAGGTTTGCCTGGGTAACTGTGGTATTGATCTGGAATTCCAAACCGGCCCTGCGGGCCATCTGAATACCCCTTAGGGCCCCTTCAAATGCACCGGGCACGGCCCGGAAACTGTCATGGGTTTGACTGCTGGCACCGTCCAGGCTTATGCTGATACGTTTTATCCCTGCATCGACCATTTTGGAGGCATTTTCAGATGTTATCATGGTGCCATTGGGTGCCATTACCATGCGCAATCCCAGGGCTGTTCCATGGGCTGCAATTTCGAAGATGTCTGTCCGCAAGAGGGGTTCACCGCCTGTAAGGATAATTATCGGCTTGGACACCTCGGCGATCTGGTCCAGCAAATTAAAGGCCGCTTCAGTATCAAGTTCCCCGCTATAGGGGCCACTTGTAGCCGAGGCCCGGCAGTGAACGCAGGCCAGATTGCAGTTGCGGGTAGTTTCCCAGGCTACAAGCCTCAAGGTTGGTTCTTTGGGTTTGCCTGCACTATGGCCGGAATGATTGGCGGAATGTTTTTCAACGGAAACGGTCATCGGCTTTCCTGTGTTGGGGAGTTATAAATCTCCAGCTTAGCTGTTTAGTATACGGGCTGCTTCCATGGCAAAGTAAGTCAGGATCATATCAGCGCCTGCCCGCCTTATGGCTGTCAAAGTTTCGAGCATCACGGCCGTACCATCTATCCAACCCATTTTTTCAGCGGCCTTGATCATGGAAAATTCACCGCTGACATTATAGGCAGCCAGGGGCAGGTCGCATTGCCGGCGGATACGATAGATTATGTCAAGGTAGGCCAGGGCCGGTTTGACCATGACAATGTCGGCTCCTTCTTCCATGTCCATGAATACTTCACGGACAGCTTCCCGGGCATTTGCAGGATCCATCTGATAAGTGCGGCGGTCACCGAAACGGGGTGCTGAATCGGCTGCCTGTCTAAAAGGGCCGTAATAAGACGAGCAGTACTTGGCTGCATAAGACATTATGGGTATATTTTCAAACCCGGTTTCGTCCAGCGCCTGTCGAATAGCAGCCACCCGACCGTCCATCATATCCGAAGGGGCCACCATGTCGGCTCCGGCCTCAGCGTGGGAAACAGCGGTGCGGGCCAGAAGATCAAGGCTGGCATCGTTGTCCACGATTTGATCATGGACGATGCCGCAATGACCATGATCTGTATAAGCACAAAGGCAAACGTCAGTTATGACCAGTAAATCAGGCACTTTTTCTTTTATTTCCCTTACCGCCTGCTGAACAATTCCATCTTTTTTGTAGGCCGATTTGGCCATGGGATCCTTTGAATCCGGGATTCCAAAAATTATGATTGCTGGTATCCCTAGTCCATAAGCCTCTCCGGCGGTGGCTACCAGGTGTTCCAGGGACAGCTGGAAATGACCGGGCATTGAGTCAATCGGGTTTTTGACATTTTTGCCACCGATTGCAAAAAGGGGCAGGATAAGATTGTCTGGGTGGAGCCTGGTTTCACGGACCATGCGCCTGATTGAAGGGTGAAGGCGGGTCCGGCGTGGGCGATAGTCTGGGAACAACATCGGCTTGTCCTTTGGTTATAGGGCTTGTGATATTTCCTCATCGGTCAGGTAGCAGGCCGGATCCGGGGCCCAGACATTGCCGTAGACAGCCTCGGCCCGAACCCTGAAATTTCCGCCGCAGATATCCAGCCAGCGGCAGGTAGCGCAGCGGCCCTGAACATGGCGTTTTTTATCCTTGAGCCGGCGCAACAGGGGATCTTCTGGATCTGTCCATATTTTCGAAAATGGTCGCTGCCTGACATTACCGAAACTGTGGTGGCGCCAGAACTGGTCGGCGTAAACTTCTCCATCCCAGCTGACACAACCGATACCCCTGCCGGAATTGTTACCCTCGTTCATTTTTAACAATTCCAGTACTTCGGCTGCTCTTTCCGGATTTTCTTTCAACAGGCGCAGATACAGGTAAGGCCCGTCGGCATGGTTGTCAACCGTCAACACTTCTTTGGGTTTGCCTTTTTCATGTAGCTGCCGGGTTCGATCGATTATGAGGTCTACGGCAGCTCTGGTTTCGGCATGGGACAAATCCTCTTCCACAAGATCACTGCCCCTTCCGGCATATACCAAGTGATAGAAACATACCCGCGGGATATCCATTTCCTCCAGAAGGTCAAAAATACCGGGGATTTCTTTTACGTTTTTTTTGTTGATGGTAAAACGTAACCCAACCTTGATTCCGGCCTCCTGGCAGTTGCGAATGCCCTCCATGGCTTTGGAGAAAGCGCCCGCAACCCCTCGAAACATGTCGTTGACCGGTTCCAGGCCATCGAGGCTTATCCCTACGTATGAAAGGCCTATGGATTTCAACGTATGCGCAGTATCGGCGTCGATCAGGGTTCCATTGGTTGATATGACCGCCCGCATTCCCTTTTCAACTGCATAGCTTGCCAGTTCAGGCAGATCTTTGCGGACCAGTGGTTCGCCGCCCGAAAACAGGAGCACCGGAACGCCGAAGTCGGCCAGATCATCAATCAAAGCCTTGCCTTCGGCAGTGCTCAACTCGCTTGTTGCCGATTGATCAGTAGCATGGGCGTAACAGTGTATGCATTTAAGGTTGCAACGGCGGGTTATATTCCAAACAACCACCGGCCGTTTGTCTTCAGAGAACTGTAGCAGGTGGGAAGGCAGCCTGGAGGATTGACGGCCGTAACGCAGGGCATCGGAAGGTTCCACAGTGCCACAGTAGAGCTTGGAGATACCGATCATGAAGTTTAAGTCCTTTCCAATGGCAGAGGGGGTTGCGCTGAATTTTCATTAGCTTGCATATCACTCTTGCCTTCTTTTAACAGGTCACTGATGAATCTCTCTGGATCCAAAAGGGCCCGGCTGGTTATAAAAAAGCGGTTGACGCCGGTTTTGTCGCGGACGAGTTTCAATCCATATTCAAAATCGGAAAATGTTTTCTGATACAGAAAATCCATGTCCTTGTTGTTGCTGTCCATGGCCTGGGCAATGAGAAGATCGACGGCTTCTTCTTCCAGCACCAGGGTTATACCTTGCTTTTTGAGAAACAACATTTCCATGTTTTTAATCTGTTCATAAATACCGTTTACAAATTTCATAATCCTGTCGGTATCCATGATATGGGCGCAGTAAAATTCTGAAATAAGCCGGATACGCGATGCGGTCAAGGGGATTCCGTATTTTTCGCTGAAGCTGTTTCGATTCGATTCCAGGTATTGCGCTACAGCATTCATTTCTACCTGGCAGAGACGATCGAAAATCTGCTTGATTGTCTTTGATTGCTTGCGGTTTGTAAGCATGGAAAGCCACTTGTCAGGTTCCTGTACTACTTCTGCAGTTACCGGGAAGTAATCGATACCTGACGAGGGGAGTTTGCGTTCAAAAATCATCAAGGCCCGCTCCACGGCACTGACCAGGCCGCGGGCTCCGGTATTGTCAGCGTATGCTTTTTCAGCCAGCAATTGGAGCGCTTCCGGCGCAAATTTGATCGAAATACCATAGGCGGCAAAATCAAGCTTTTTCCCTAAGATGATGGGATTGTTTGGATTTAGCAAAATGGTATACAGGTCTTGCTCTTCCAAAGGCTCAAAAACGGTACGGACTGGCAGGCGGCCTATGAACTCGGATTCGAAACCATATTTGATCAGATCTTCAGCTTTTACCTTGCTCAGGATCCTATCTTCTTTTAACTTGTCAACCTGGGCGCTGAATCCAATACCGTGGTTGACAAGCCTTTTGCGGATAATCTCTTCCAGGCCGTTAAAAGCTCCGCTCATTATGAAAAGGATATGCCGGGTGTTTATGGAGTTTTTATCGCGTTTCCCGGTTTTACGGAAGCGTTCGATTTCCTGGAGCATGGATATAGGATCGTGGGGGACTTTCAGGTCGACTTCTGTGTCTTCCATGGGTTTGAGTAAAGCCCGCTGGACTCCTGTGCGCGATACATCGGCCCCCACAAGATTTTTGCTGGAAGCGATTTTATCTATTTCGTCGATATAAATAATGCCGTATTGAGCCCGTTCCAGATCTCCTTCGGCTTCGCGTACCAAATCCCGGACCAGGTCTTCCACGTCACCACCTACGTATCCGGTCTCACTGAATTTTGTAGCATCCCCTTTTACAAAAGGAACCCCGATTTTTTGGGCTATGAGCCGAATCATGTAGGTTTTGCCTACACCGGTCGGACCCAACATCAGGACATTGTTTTTAATACTTCCAACCATTTCGGCGATTTGTCCCTGGTGCTTATGCCAGTACTTTATCCGGTTGAAATGGGTACATATCTTGGTTGACAAAATTGCCTTGGCTTCGTCCTGTTTGACAATATATTGATCCAGGTAAGCCACAAGGTCCTCGGGCTTTAGATCAAAATTTATTTTTGGTTTGGATATCCTGGTCCGGCCTTCAATCTCGTCTTTATTCATTTCCTGGCTCATTACGATCGGTGTGGCCAGCTTGACTGTGCCGCCGAATTTTTTGGCCAGAAATTCGCCCAGTTCTTTTTCCAATTCCTTGGGATCAGGAATTTTTTCGTTTTTCATCACCATGGTTCTTACCTGCCGCATTTATAAAATATAATTGCATCCCAACATCGAAGTTATCAGGTTATACCAACCGCATAATAATAACCACCGCAAATTAAGGATGCAAGCTTATGTGGGATTTCAATCCACCAGGCAAATCAGGCCTTTTAGGTAGGCTCCTTCGGGGAAGTTGACTGCCACCGGATGATCCTCGGCCTGGAAAAGGCGTTTGATTATCCATGCGCTGCGGTTGGCATCCAGGCTGGCGTCGAAAACTATTTTCTGGAAAAGAGCAGGTTCGATAAGCCCGGAGCATGAGAAGGTAGTTAGCAATCCTCCCGGGTTTACAAGCCGCAAGGCTTGAAGGTTTATGTCTTTATATGCCCGGGAAGCCTTCTTGAGGTGGTTGTATGACTCGGCAAATTTGGGCGGGTCCAGGATTATGACATCAAAGCGGCGTCCCTGCTGGCGATACTTGCGGAGAACTTCAAAAACATTGCCATTGATGAAGCTGGCCCGGGAGGAATCGAATCCGTTCAGTTCCAGGTTGCGTTGAGCTATGTCCAGAGCCGCCTGGGATGAATCTACGCTGACCACCTGTTTGGCCCCGGCCGCCAGGGCCGCCATTGTAAAACCGCCGGTATAAGCAAAACAATTCAACACCGATTTGTCCTTGCAGTATTGTCCTACAAGGGGGCGGTTTTCAGCCTGGTCCAGGTAAAAGCCTGTTTTGTGCCCGTTGTAAACATCAACCCAGAGTTTACATCCGGACTGATTTATTATCAGCCAGGCCGGTGGCTCCTGTCCCCACAGGAGGCCCTTGACCGGCGGCAGTCCTTCTTTGGCCCTGACCGTTGCGTCCGAGCGTTCGAAAATCCCCCGGCAGGCAACATTCCGGCGAAGAGCAGCTACTATTTCAGGTTTCCAATATTCAGAGCCGGCAGCTAAAAATTGGGCAACCAGAAAGTGGCCGTAGCGATCTACTATCAGCCCGGGAAGACCGTCAGATTCACCGTTAACCAGCCGGCAGGCTCCGTCCGGAAAAGACAAATTTGCCTTGCGGCGATTAACCGCACGTTCAATTTGCTGCAAGAAAAATTTATTATCGATTGTTTGTTGATCAAAGGTCCACATCCGGACACGGATTTGAGAATTCGGGCAGAAAGCCCCGAAGCCAAGGAATCTGCCGTCGGATGCCACCACGTCAACGGTCTGCCCGGCTTCCGGCTGGCCTTTTATTTTGGCTATGGCGCCTGAAAATATCCAGGGATGTTTGCGGAGCAAAGATTTCTCACGTCCGCGTTTCAATATTATGATTGGTTGAAAACGGCTCAATATAATTTCACTTTGCCAGCCGGTTAATCAGAATGCTTGGCCGAAATTATTCTCCAGGCTCCCCAAAGGCTATCTTAAAACCGATCTGGGCGAAGAGAGGATTTCTTTGACCTTGGCGTCCCTGATTCTTTCTTCCTGGTCGAGTTTTCTGGCGTGGGCGTTTTCTATTTTCTTGATCAGCTCTTCTGTCTCACAGGGCTTCATTAGGTAGTCGAAAGCACCTAATTTCATTCCCTTGATGGCGGTTTCCACAGTTGCGTTGCCCGTAAGCATGATAACTTCAGTCAACGGCTTACGTTCCTTGATGGTTCGGAGAACTTCAATACCGTTG
>JALVQM010000282.1 GCA_027025615.1 Desulfobacteraceae bacterium
GGATCTGGGACTGCACGATGACGTCCAGGGCCGTTGTCGGCTCATCTGCGATTATCAGCCGGGGATTGCAGGCCAGGGCCATGGCAATTACCGCCCTTTGGCGCATACCTCCACTGTATTGGTGGGGATAGTCCTTGAGTCTGCGTTGGGGGATGCCCACCTGTTCAAAAAGTCCTGCCACCCTTTGGTGGGCTGCTTTTGAATCCACCCCCGGTTCATGAATGCAGATGGCTTCAGCTATCTGGTCGGCTACCGGCATGATGGGGTTAAGCGCGTTCATGGCAGCCTGGAAGATCATGGCAATCTTTTTCCAGCGTACCTGGCGTATGCTTTCAGGCTCGGCTTCAAGCAGGTTGTATCCTTCGAATATAATGGAGCCGTTTTTTATCTTTGCGTTGGCAGGTAAAAGGCCCATGATGGCAGTGCCGATGGTGGTTTTACCGCTGCCGGATTCACCGACCAGTCCCAGGCTTTGGCCGGCTTGCAGTTGAAAAGAGACACCATCAACGGCCGGTACCTCTCCCTTGTCGGTTGTATAGGAAATACTTAAATTGTTTATCTCCAGCAGAACTGTCATTCAATTATTCTCCCTGCCTGCGCAACCTTGGGTCGAGGATTTCGTCCATGGCCCGTGCCAGCATATAGAAAGATAATGTCAACAGAGAGATGCAAATGCCGGGGGGTAAAAGCCAGTACGGGGCCTGGAACATGTGCCCGGTTTTCCAAACCCACTGCAGCATCATTCCCCAGCTTACGGTAGTGGGATCACCAAAGCCAAGGAAAGCCAGGGCTGCTTCGATAATTATGGCCGAGGTAACCCTGAAAGTCATATATAGCAGGGCCAGCGGCATCACATTGGGCAACAGGTGCCGGATCATTATCCTGACATGGGAGGCTCCGGCGATCCGGGCGGCTTCGATAAAGGGTCGCTGCTTAAGAGAAAGGGTCTGGGCACGGATAACCCTGGAAACACCCGGCCAGCGGAACAGGGCAATCATGGCCACAATGGTCCAGATGCTCAACTGGCCAAAAAGGGATGCCGCCATAAGGACCACTAGCAGGGTTGGCATGACCATGATCATGTCTGCAAGACGCATCAGGACTGTATCCACCCAGCTGCCAGCGTAGCCGGCAACTATGCCGACGGCGACTCCCAAAACAACGCTCATGAAAGCCGCAGTGATACCTACCATGAAAGCTATCCTGGCTCCGGCCAGCAACTGGCTGAATATATCGCGGCCGATGAAGTCGGTTCCCAGCCAGTGTTTGAAACTTGGACCGCTGGTGTGTGAAATTGCAGGATCCACACCATGCATCGGGTTGTAGATCGGACTTACCAATTGCGGGATGAAGCTGGCTGCCGCCATTAGAGCAAAAATAGACAACAGCACAAGCCCTGTCCGGCCGGTGGGATTGCGTCTCAGCCGGTTCCAGTTTTGAAACAGGGCTTTACGCCAGTAGGATACGTTCTGACTGTCGG
Source organism: Desulfobacteraceae bacterium (assembly GCA_027025615.1). Lineage (GTDB taxonomy): Bacteria > Desulfobacterota > Desulfobacteria > Desulfobacterales > Desulfosarcinaceae > JALVQM01. The sequence continues at coordinate 1,481 of JALVQM010000282.1, forward strand.
AAATTGTCATTTGGCTCATTTTATCCTGCCGTTATCAATATCTTATGCGCGGGTCTAAATACCCATACAAAACATCCACCACCAGGTTGGCCACAAGGACTACGGCGGCTATCAACAGAAAACATCCCAGGGCCAGGGGATAATCATTGTTGCTGACGGCAAATACCAGCTCTCTCCCAATTCCGGGCCAGGAAAAGACCGTTTCGGTCAGGGCTCCACCATTGATTGAGAAAGCCAGACTCAGCCCGACGCTGGTTACCACCGGAAGACGTGCATTCGGGGCTGCGTGACGGTCGCGAATGATGTTTTCCGGCAGGCCCTTGGCTCTGGCGGTGAAAATGTAATCTTCAGTCAAGGTGTCCAGCATGCTGCTGCGCATGATAAGCAGATAACTTCCAAAGTGAATCAGAAAAAGTGTCAACATGGGCAGAAGCATATGGTGGATAATATCTAATGATTTGGCGAAAAATGACGTTTGCGGCTTGATCCATAATTCGGGTGAAATCATTCCGGTTACCGGGAACCAGCCGAGCTTGAAAGCTCCCAGCCAAAGCATTAGCATGGCAATCCAGGGAAGAAAAAGGGTATGGCAGACCAGAGCACTTATGGTCAGGGTTTTGTCCAAACGGTTTTCCTTGCCCCAGGAGACTATTTTGCCCAGCCATGTCCCTGCCAGGGCTGAAAGAATAACCGCAGTGGTAAAAAGCAGTATGGTGTTGGGCAGCCGTTGAGCAATTATGCGGGCCACCGGCTGGCCATAGTGAAATGATACTCCGAATTGTCCCTTGAAAAAATTTGCCAGGAAGTAAAGGTACTGAGTTCCCAGCGGTTCATCAAGACCCAGCTGGGCGATCAGGGCCATTTCTTCCTCGTGAGTCATACCGGGGTCGACCATGCGCGAAAGCGGGTCACCTGGAGCAAGGTGAAAAAGGAAAAACAGTACCGTCTGGATAATCCAGAAGATGATGGCCATTTCCACCAAGCGACGGAGTATATAGCGTTTGAGGCTCATTTGGCCTTTTCGACCTCCTTTAAAAGACAAAATGACCAATGGTTGCCAATACCGTCCAGCATGGACACCCAGCCCTTGAACCTGTCTGTGCGGACGGCCTGGTTAAGGCTGGGCAGGTAAAGGGGCAGGTAGGGGACATCGGCTGCAATTATGGATTGCATGGCAAGGACCAGTTTGATGCGTTTTTCATGATCCATTTCCCGTTGGGCGGCGGACGAGAGCCGGTCGAATTCAGGATTATGATAGCCACTGATGTTCCATCCCCGGGGTCTGTCGTTGCGGGAATGAAACAAAGATCGCATATAGTCAGGGTCAAGCGGGAGACGGCCGTAGCCCAGGATGAAAGCGTCAAAATTGCGGCGAACCTTTACCTGTTGGATCAGGGCTCCGAACTCCATGGGCCTGGCCATTGCAGGCATGCCCACCTGGCGCAGCCATTCCTGGATCATGGTGCCGCTGATGGCCCTTGCCGGATCATAATCAGCCGGTGGGGTGAGGATGGTGAAAGTGGGCATGGGTTTGCCTGATGGCATCAGCAAGGTACTTGGCTGTTGGACATTGCCATCGGAGTCAAGCGGTGGATTCTGCCACCTGTATCCGGCTTTCAAAAGCAGATCGTATGCGGCTTTTATCCGTTGCGTCCGGCTTAATCCCTGGCCTGGATGGGGAAGTTTCCGATTATACCACAGACGATTGCCTGCAGGGATAATGGACCACATTTCCGAGCCCTGGTTTTGCAAAAGACGCTTTACGATGAATTTTTTATCAACCAGCAATTCCACCGCCTTGCGCAGGTTAACGTCTTTGAACGGCGGACGCCTGGTATTGAAACCCATGAAATATAAAGCGCTTTTGGGACTGTTAATGATTTGGATACCGGGTGTTTTTTTCAATATTGCCAGGTAACCTGGCTGGACATGCTGCCAGTACATGTCCAGATCACCCTTTCGCAGGGCTAGCATGGCTACATCGGTGGTGCCGTAAAACTTAAAAAGGACTCCATTTATGTAAGGCCCGAGCCTGCGTCCTGCTATAACTTTGTTTTTCCCGAAAAAATATGGATTTTTGGATAGATAAATATAAGCGCCCTTGTGCCATTTTTTTAGGCAGAAAGGACCTGATGATACCGGGTGTTTATTTTTGAAACGCATCAGGCTGGCCAAGGGCTTTTTTGTACGGCGGGCGGCCCTGGCCACCGGCTTCCACCGGTGGGCCGGCAGTATGGGTATTTGTAAAGTACGGCTTAGGAAAGTGGCGAAGTTTTTCTTCAGGTGAAAAACAACCGTCCGTTGATCCGGAGTTTCCACCCTGCTTACGTACTTCCAGCGGGAGGATCCCGGCGTTTTGAATTCCTTGATAAGTTTTACGGTGAAAGCAACATCGGCCGACGTGAGCGGCTGGCCGTCGGACCAGTGCGCCTGCCTCAACCTGATGGTATATGTTTTCCGGTCTGGATCGTAAACCGGCAGATTCGATGCCAGCCAGGGTACAAAAGACAGGGTCTCGGGGTCACGTTGGTAAAGTGGATGATAGATCAGGCGCAGCACGGCTCTTGAAGAAGCGTCGCTGGCCAACCAGACATTCAATGTCTTGGGTTCATTTGCCAGGCCTATTCGCAACAGCTTCGTTTTTTCGGGATGACAACCTGTTGCCAGCATGGAATAAAGCAGCAGGCCCAGCAGAAGCAATCCGCCTGCTTTTTGTCCAAAGTATTGCCTTGGGGGTGGCATCCCGGCATTATTTGTCATTACGCTGCCGTACTTTTCTTTCCACAAAATCGATCACCTTTTTCTCGAGCTTGGTTTTCTCGAGACGATTTATCCTCGGTATTCCTCCGGGTGAAACGCAGTTGATTTCCACCAGCTTGTTGCCGATAATATCGATTCCCACGAAATAAAGACCGTCTTTTTTCAGCCGTGGACGGATAATGTCGCAGATGTATTGTTCGTGTTTGGTTACCCGGTGGCGGTAAACCCGGGCACCTGTTTTGACGTTGGTCCGGAAATCACCGTCGGCAGCAACCCGGCGCATGGCACCGATGATCTCTCCATTGAGCAGCAGAATCCGGACGTCTCCTTCAGTCTGGGCTGCTTCCAGGTACTCCTGGACCATGATCGGTTCCCTTGCCGAATAATCCCGGCTTGACCTGGTATAATAATTTATCAGCGAAATCAGGTTTTCCCGGTCGCGGGTACTGACCTTGATGACACCCTCGCCCCCGTAGCGTTGCAAAGGTTTGACAATCATGGCTCCCCCGAAGTCTTCAATAATCTTTTTCAGCCGCTTGGGG
>JALVQM010000283.1 GCA_027025615.1 Desulfobacteraceae bacterium
CAGGCTGACTATTGTGACGCTGCCGCCCTGTTCCTGGCGAATTTGTAAAGCTTCTTCCACGGCCAGTTCATCGTAGGGATTGATTACCCACTTGAGGCCTTCGGTCTTGATCGACTTTCCATCATCGCTAATTTGAATAATCGATTCAGTAGCCGGTACCTGTTTCAACAATACAAATATTTCCACTTGTACACCTTCCTTTGTTTCACTAGTTAATTGCTTATGATAATCTGGTGCTGAACAGATAACCCTTTCATATGATTCAAGAGATTTTTACTAACGGCGGGACGATACAAAACTAGGTATTGGTTGTCAACGCCAAATCTGGAATCCGTCATATAGGTTGCCGATTTTCTGTCAACTCCCGGTAGAAGGGGGAAAGCCGCTGGAAAAATAACTTTTCAGGCCGCCGTCGCCCTTGCGGATGACAACCATGGCCTCTGTTCCGGCTATTGTTTCAATCAGATTTATTCCCTGGTCGGGTTGCATGACCATCAGGGCTGTGGCCAGGGCGTCTGCCGTGACGCATTTGTCGGCCATCACCGTGGCGCTGATTACACCACTTTCGCAGGGATATCCGGTTCGGGGATCTATAATATGGCTGTAGTTTTTCCCGCCTATGGGTAAAAAGCGGCGGTAGTTTCCACTGGTTGCCATGGCTTTTTCAGAAAGCTCAACTACGTAGAAGACCTCGTCGAGAGCCGCCTGAAATGCCGGCCGGTTAATACCGACTTTCCAGGGGTTGCCATCGGGCTTTTGGCCTGCAGCTATCACTTCACCTCCGATTTCCACCAGGTAATTGTTGAAACCGGCACCTTCAATCACCGCCGCCACTTGGTCTACCCCGTATCCCTTGGCTATGGAAGCCAGGTCCAGGTGCAAACCTGTGGAGGTTTTCACCAGGTTCCCGTCTTCCAGGAATTTGATTTTATCAAAACCGGTATTTTTCAAGGCACTGGCAATGGTTGCGGCCTGCGGAGTCTCTGTCGGCGGCGGGGTTCTGGAAAAACCCCACAGGTCTACAAGGGGCTTGACAGTGCCGTCCCAGGCGCCCCGGCTGAGGTGATAGACCTGGCGGGCAACTGCCATGACCGCCCTGAGATCAGAGGAAGGGTGAAAAATACAGCCCGCCGGCAAACGGTTGAACCGGCTGATTTCACTGTCCTGCCTGAAGGTGGACATGCTTTGTTCCACCTGTTCCAGGCGTTGGACGATTGCTTTCTGCAGGCTCAGCAGGTCACTCCGGCGTCCGGCAACTACCTTGATATGAAAGCTGGTGCCCATGGTCGGGCCCGTCAACAGGTAGACTTTGGAGTTGCATCCGGTGGCAAGCAGCAGCCAGACAAGCATGACGGTTGCAGGCAACAGGGTTTTGCCAGGCAAAAACCGGGTTTTGCAGTTTAAAGCGGCCATGATGTCTTTGCTCCTTGCAGCCGACAAAGCTAGCAAATACGAGGAAGTTGCTCTCCTGCCAGCATGTCGACGATTCGCTGGCCGCCGATAGCCGTTTCCATTACAACCCGGCCTGGATGATCAGGCACCACCTGACCGATGATGGCCGCCTGGCGGCCGCAAGGATCGGCCTGCATGGCTTCAAGGGCCATGTCGGCCTGGTCGGCGGCAACGACACACAACAGTTTGCCTTCGTTGGCCAGGTAGAGCGGATCGAAACCGAGCAACTCGCAGACCCCGGCAACTTCAGGGTCTATGGGCAGGGCAGCTTCCTGGATACAGATACCGACCCCGGCCTGCCGGGCAATTTCATTGAGGGTTGTACCGACACCGCCCCGGGTAGGATCACGCAGTACATGGACCTCCGGGGCAGAGTCCAGGATCTTGGCCACCATGTGGTTCAATGCTGCGGTATCACTTTTGATCCCGGTTTCGAAAGCCATGTCCTGGCGTTGGAGCATGACTGTGATCCCGTGGTCGGCCATGGTGCCGCTGAGGATTACCTTGTCTCCGGGGACAGCCTTCTGGCCTCCCAGATCAACACCTGCGGCAATGATTCCTATACCGGAAGTGTTGATAAAGATTTTGTCGGCAGCCCCCTTTGGTACTACCTTGGTGTCACCGGTAACCACCTGGACTCCGGCCTTGTCTGCGGCCCGGCGGATGCTGGTCATAATATTTTTCAAATCGTCCAGGCTGAATCCTTCTTCCATGATCAGGGCCAGGCTGAGGTACAGGGGCTTGGCGCCGCACATGGCTATATCGTTTACAGTGCCGTTGACGGCCAGTTCACCAATATCTCCGCCGGGGAAGAAGATAGGATCAACGGTGAAGGTGTCGGTTGAAAACGCCAACCGGCAGCCTTCCAGATTCAGCACTGCTCCGTCGTTCAATTGGGCCAGCAACGGGTTGTCAAGGGCCGGCAGAAGAAGTTCGGTTGTAAGGCGGTGGGCGATTTTCCCACCGCTGCCGTGATCCAGCAGAATAACGTTTTCTTTCATGGCATCATCTTTCATGGTTTCCGTACCTGTAATAGGCGGCGCAGGTGCCTTCGCTGGAAACCATACAGGGACCCACCGGCGTCATGGGGGTACAGGTTTTTCCGAAAAGGGCACACTGGGGCGGCTTTTTTATACCGGCCAGGATCTGGCCGCAGGCGCAACCTGCAGGCTCCGGCACCTGCCCGGGTTCGATCCCAAAACGGCTCATTGCATCATGGCTGGCCAGTTTATCCCGCAATACCAGGCCGCTTGCCTTCATGGTTCCCAGACCGCGCCACTGGGCGTCGGCAACCTGGAAGACTTCTTCCATCAAGGCCCTGGCCCGGGGATTGCCCTCCGGGGTAACTGCCCTTGGATAGCGATTTTCAAGAGCCGGTCTGCCGGATTCCACTTGCCTGACCAGGGCCAGGATACCCTCCAGGATATCGGCAGGCTCAAAGCCGGTTACAGCACAGGCAATCCGGTGACGTTGAAAGAACCGACGGTAGCCGTCAAGGCCGATGATTACCGACACATGGCCCGGCAAAAGGAAACCGTCGATTTTTACCTGGGGATCAGAGGCCAGGGCTTCCAGGGCCGGCGGAACAATCTTATGGGCCGGGTAAACCGAAAAATTCACGATTTTTTGTTGCCAGGCATAGAGCACCGCCGCAGCGATGGTAGGGGCCGTGGTTTCAAAACCGACCCCTAGAAATACAACCTGGTGCCCGGGGTTTTCGCGGGCTATGGCCACAGCGTCCATGGTGGAGTATACCACCCGTACGTCGGCCCCGCGGGCCTTTTCCCGTTGCAGAGATGATCCGCTTCCCGGCACCCGCATCAGGTCTCCAAAAGTGGTAACGATCGTGCCGGGCTGACGGGCAAGCTCAACGAAAGCGTCGATATCACCCTGGGAAGTTACACAAACGGGACAGCCGGGTCCTGAGATCAGTTCTATCTGCTGCGGCAGAAGCGATCTTATTCCATGGCGGAAAATCGCCATGGTGTGGGTTCCACAGACTTCCATCAGTCTTATGGTCCTGGTACAGGTTTGGTTGATTTGCTCTGCCAGGTGGCGGGCAAGCTCAGGATCGCGGTATTCCGAAGCGTGTTTAATGCTCATCTTATTGGCCTGTTGAAGTTTTTCGTAGGGACAGGCGGCGGGCGGCTACCAGGGCCTGCCCAAGGCTTAGTCCTCCGTCGTTGGCCGGTACCAGGCGATGGGTCAATACCCGGAAACCGGCTTTTCCCAGGGCTGCCGTCAGCCCCCTTGTCAAAATACAATTCTGGAAACAACCGCCGCTCAGGACCACCTGATCCAGCCGGTATTTTTCGCCGAGTTCCAGGCACAGCTTGGTGAACAATTCCACCCAGGTTGCGTGAAACCTGGCACCGATTATAAAAGCCGGCACTTTTTGACTGATATCAGCCACCAGCCCCTTAAAAGCAGGGCCGACCTCGATGATCCAGGGACCTTCATCCGAACGGTTCCATTTGAAAGGATAGCACCCGTAATCCCGGTCTTCGGTTATCATTTCCAGCTCCATGGCTGCCTGGCCTTCAAAGGCAACCTCCTGGCGCAGACCAATCATGGCGGCGGCTGCGTCGAACAGGCGTCCCATGCTGGATGTCCGGGGGCTGTTTATTCCCTTGTCAATCATTTCTGCCACCACTTCGATCCTGGAACGATCCAGCTGGCGGAAAAGTGGCAGGTCCAGCTCCAGGGCCTGATGGCCGAAAACATGGAGCAGAACCGCAAGGGCCATTCTCCAGGGTTGCCTGATGGCAGCAGCGCTGCCTGGCAAAGGCAGGTATTCCAGGTGGGCTGCCCTGGTGAAACCTTCATAGTCGGCAACCAGGACCTCTCCGCCCCAGACAGCACCATCGGTGCCGTAACCGCTGCCGTCGAAAGCCAGGCCGATTACCGGTCCTTCTGCCTTGTTTTCTCCAAGACAGGCGGCAATATGGGCGTGGTGATGCTGGACCTGGATAACCGGCAATGTTTTTTCTTCCAGGGCGTAAGCCGTGCTCAGGTAGTCGGGGTGCAGGTCACAGGCCAGGCAACAGGGATCAATATCCAGGATGCGCTTGAGATGGTCGATAGTTTTGCGGAAATGGTTCTCGGCGGCCAGGTTTTCCAGGTCACCGATATGCTGGCTTAAAAATGCCTGAGAGCCTTTTGTCAGGCAGACCGTGTTTTTTACTTCCGCCCCGCAGGCCAGGACCTGGGGGAGTTCATTTTTAAGAAATACAGGTACCGGTACAAAGCCCCGGCTGCGCCGCAGGAAGGCTGTCTGCCCGGCACATCGGCGAAGGACCGAATCGTCACAGCGCAGGTATATTTCACGGTCGTGAACCAGGAAGAAATCGGCAATACCCTCCAGCCGCCGGAAAGCTTCTTCATTGGCAATGCAAATGGGTTCCTGGCTGATATTGGCGCTGGTCATCACCAGGGCCGGGAAATTCTCACTGTCCAGCAAAAGGTAGTGCAGGGGGGTGTAGGGCAGCATGACTCCCAGGTAGCGGTTGCGGGGAGCAACCTCGTAGGCGATGGGTGAGGGGGTTTTGCGCTCCAGAAGTACGATGGGACGCTCCAAGCCTCTGAGAAGTTCAGCTTCCCGGTCGGTGAAAGAGGCAAAAACAGACACCTGTTCCAGGTTGGCGGCCATCACGGCGAAAGGTTTTTCCTCGCGTTTTTTCCTGCGCCGCAGCCGGGCAACCGCCTGGTCGTTGGTGGCGTCTACCGCCAGGTGAAATCCTCCCAGGCCCTTGACGGCTACTATGCGACCGTCGGCAATCAGGGAGGCTGCAGCTTCAACAGGGTCCCCATGGCCGACCTTTTGCTGTCGGCTGTCCAGCAATTCAACCCGTGGTCCGCACTGGGGACATGCATTGGGCTGGGCGTGGAAGCGGCGGTCCAGGGGATCGTCATACTCGGCCTGGCAGAGAGGGCACATGGTGAATTTGGCCATGGAGGTTTTGGGCCGGTCGTAAGGTACATCTTTGATGATGGTATAACGCGGTCCACAGTTAGTGCAATTGATGAAAGGATAACGGTAGCGTCGGTCGTCAGGGTTGTGCATTTCTTCCAGGCAGTCCCGGCACACGCAGACATCCGGTGAAATCAATGTGGAACGAAGCGAGCCGGCGCGGCTGGAGGCAATGCGAAAATCAGGGTAACCGTTGAGAGGATGCTTTTCCGTGGTAAGCTCGACGATCCTGGCAAGGGGCGGGGCCTTGGACTCCAGGTCTTGCAGGAAGGCCCGGAGCTTTTCTTTGCTTGCCTCGGCTACTATGCGTACTCCCTGGGCTGTGTTGGACACTTCACCTTTGATATTTAACCTGGTGGCCAATTGAAAGACGAAAGGCCGGAAACCTACGCCCTGAACAATACCGTTTACATGGATTAGGTGGCAAACCAGGTCTTGACCCATGGCTTCCCTCCCGGTCAACCCTGGTCCCGGTCTTGGCCGTTTTCTGTCATACCGGCGGCCTGGCGCAGCAGGCGGATTGATTCCAGGGCGGTGGCCTCGTCGATTTTTTGGATGGCAAACCCGGCGTGGACGATGACATAGTCTCCGACAGCGGCGTCTTCCAGAAGCAAAAGGCTTGCCTGGCGCTGGACGCCGTCAACGTCGATGGTAGCCATCTGTTCTTTTATGGCAACTATCTTGGAAGGTATGGCTAAGCACATATGGATCCTTACTCTCCGGCTGATTCCGGTTTACGTGGGGAGGCCTATATCCACCCGGCCCAGGGGTTTTGGTCGTTTTTGCACCTTGGCACCCAGTCGTTCCAATTCGGCCAAAACCATGGCAACCAGATCGTCGATTTTACCTGAAACAGTTTCGGTAAGGTCCAGACCAAAAGTCTGCATGTCCTCAGGTTCAACCCCGATGATTACCGTTTCCGGGCGGCTGTCAATGGCTTCACACATGGTCAGGGCTTCCAGCAGGTCTACCTGGTGCAGAGAATTTTTAGCCAGCATCCGACTCGGTATCTGCTTTCCTTCCAGGCGATGCAGATCACCCGGCCGGCCGTTGTTGCAAACGGCGTCGATAACGATCAGGTAATCAGCCTGGGCAATTACCCCCATCAGATGGACTCCCAGTACTCCGCCGTCGACTACCACAACGTTGTCCGGGAAACGGTATCTTTGTTCCAGGACCTGGGCCGCTTTAATCCCTACGCCTTCATCGCGGTATAGCAGGTTGCCGACACCCAAAACAGTAATTTGTGGCCTGTCCATTACAGCCCCCTTATTGAGCTGCCCACCATAACATTTTCCAGCGGCCCCATGCAAGGAGGTCAAATAAATAATCCCGGCTTTCAGCGAACAAGAAAGCCGGGATTAAGTTGTTTGTTGTCAAGTTCTAGACCACCCTGACCTTGTAAACTTCATTGGTGTCGGGGTCTATGACATGAACTGCGCAGGCGATACAGGGATCGAAAGAGTGCACCGTACGCAGGATTTCCAGGGGCCGCTTGGGATCGGCGATTGGAGTGCCGATGAGGGATTCTTCCACCGGTCCCAGGTTGCCTTTGGCGTCCCGCGGTCCCAGGTTCCAGGTTGAGGGAACAACGTACTGGTAGTTCTTGATCTTTTTGTTTTCTATCTTGACCCAGTGTCCCAGGGCACCACGCGGCACATCGTTGAGGCCCATGCCCATTCCCTTGTCGGGAATTTCGTAAGGTTCGTAGGTCTTGGTGTTGCCTTTTTTGAGGTTTTCCACCAGTTCCAGGGTCCAACCTTCCATGGCCTGGCCGATGGCCACGGTTTCCAGGGCTCTGGCGGCGGTCCGTCCCAGGGTGGAGAAAAGAGCGGTGGCCGGGATATCCAGCTTGCTCAGAGTGCTGTCCACCAGGGGCTTGATGTCCTTGTGCCCCTTGGCATAGGCGATCAGGACGCGGGCCAGCGGACCGACTTCGCAGGGTTTACCTTCATAACGGGGAGCCTTGAGCCAGGAGTACTTACCGTCTCCGGGGCGGTACTTGGGATCTTTCTGGAGCGGTTTTGTTTCACCCTCGTAGGGATGTTTGGGGCTGCCGTTTTCATACCAGGCCCGGGTGACGTCTTCGGTTACCTTGGCCGGGTCGGCCATCCCTGGATTGGCCAGGTCGCGTTTCATTATTATACCCCGCGGCATGTAAAGGCTTTCCGGTTCCTTGTCGGATTGCGGGAAATCGCCCCAGGCAAGGAAGTTGGTGGTGCCGCCGATGGCTCCCCAATCCTTGTAGAAGGAGGCTACGGCCAGCAAGTCGGGGATATATACGTTCTTGATGAAGTCATTGGTTTCCTTGGTGATGTAAAGGAACTCGGCGATCCGGTCCGGGGTCAGGTCCTTGATTGCGGTGACACCGCCGGGTACCAGGGACTGGGGATGGGGGTTTTTGCCGCCAAAGATAGCATGCAGCCGGGCTGTGCGGGCCTGCATCCGCAGGGCTTCGATGTAGTGGGCCGCTGCCATCAGGTTGGCTTCAGGCGGCAGTTTGTAAGCCGGGTGACCCCAGTAGGCATTGGAAAATGGACCCAACTGCCCGCTGTCGACAAAGGTCTGGAGTCGCTGTTGGACTTGCTTGAAGTAGACCGTACCACCGAATTTGGAGCTGGAAACGTTTTCGGCCAGGGTTGCGGTCTTTTTCGGATCGGCCTTAAGGGCACTGACGATGTCTACCCAGTCAAGGGCATGCAGATGATAAAAATGAACTATATGGTCATGCTGATACTGGGCACCGTGGAGCAGGTTTCGGATCATGCGGGCGTTGTCCGGAATCTTTACCCCGAAAGCGTCGTCGGCGGCGCGGACTGCCGACAGGGCGTGGATATAGGTACAAACCCCGCATGAACGTTGTACGAAATGTTGAGCGTCCCGCGGATCCCTGCCCTGGAGCATGATTTCAATACCGCGGAACATCTGCCCGGAACTCCAGGCATTGACTACCTTGCCACCTTGTATTTCGACTTCGATCCGAAGGTGGCCTTCTATCCTTGTAATCGGATCTACAATTATGCGCTTACCCATATGATCTCCTCCCTATTTACTGGAAAAGGATTGTCCTGATGCTGAAACGGTCGCTGAATTACATTTCTTCATAGAACGGGGTGAACTTGTCCCAGAAGTCCGGTTCACTGCAGCCGATGCATGGATGACCTGCCTCAACCGGCCAGCTGGTGCCGTCGTTGAACTTGGCTATGGGACAATTGTTGTAAGTTTCAGGACCCCGGCAGCCCATTTTATACAGGCAGTAACCGGCAGCAGCTTCTTCGGAACCGAACTGCTCGACGAATTCGTCATTTTCAAAGTGAGCCCGCCGTGGACACTGGTCGTGAATTGCCTTGCCATAAGCAAACAGGGGGCGTCCCAGTTCGTCGAGCTCGGGCAACTTGCCCAGGAGGAGATAATTGACAACGGTTCCCACCAGGTTGATCGGGTTGGGCGGGCAACCCGGAATATTCAGGGTCTTGATGCCCAGGGCATCGCTGACACTCTTGTATCCGCCGGGATTGGGCTTGGCTGCCGGCAGGCCGCCGTAAGAAGAGCAAGAGCCCAGGCAGATAACCGCCGCGGCCTTGGGGCATACTTCCTTGGCTATTTCCAGGAAAGTGCGTCCGCCCACCTTGCCGTAACCACCGTTAAACTTGGTGGCGATGGCGCCTTCCACCACGCAGATAAACTTTCCCTTGTACTTTTCAACAGCCTGATGAAGCTGTTCTTCGGCCTGGTATCCGGCTGAAGCCATAATGGTTTCATGGTATTCCACCGATAAAATTTCCAGGACGAGTTCATCAACGAACGGATACATGGAGCGCAGAAAACCTTCAGAGCACCCCGTACATTCCGCGAAATGCAACCAAATTACAGGCGGACGTTGTCTGGGTGCAGCAAAGACCTCGGCCACTTTTGGAACGAACGAAGATGAAAGTCCCAGGGCGGCGGTCAATGCCGTGCAGTACTTCATGAAGTCCCTTCGTGAGACCCCCTTCCGTTCCAACCTCTCATAAAATTCTTTTTCCCTGTCCATTGGCACCTCCTGATGCTGTTGGTGATCAAAATGCACTTTGAACGCGGTAACGTATGCAGAATTGTAACACTGCTTTAAAGCAAGAAGTTAGTTATGGCTTTCTTGCCAAAACCGGAACCTGCCATAACGGGTTCTCTTGGAAGCGTCACGGTTCTGTCATTAATTGTCTTGCTTTTTTGCGGCCATACCCTGCCCCAGGGATAAATATACCCTTACGGCGGAAACCGACCTGTCCTGGCTGCGGTTTACGACCTTGCCAAAGCGCTAATTTTTTATTGCGTAGCATTCCCGGAAGGTTACGCCATTTAACCACTCCATGGGAATAGCGATTACGCTTTGATTTGTTTGCTTTTTACTTATTCCAATAAAAGAATACTGATTGACCACACACCATTTACAACTTTTTGTAAAAACTAAATAACATTTGAATCTTTAAAAAAAATTAACTACTAAGTCAAGGGAAAAGCTTAAAAGTTGTACTGTAGTCCGGCCACAAGGAGAATCTATGCGACCTTGGCGGAGTTTTTCCGGCAGTTCTTTAATGATGGTTTTCCAGTTGATTGTCATTCTGGTATTTGGCGGCGGATGTGATCAACAGCGCTCGTCGGTCCCGCAATCAGGGCCTGACCCCGGAGTTTATGACCAAAGTCTGCGGATTGGAGCCTCCCTGGCTCTTAGCGGTCATGCCGGTTACCTCGGCACCCAGACCCTCCACGGGGCCCAGGCTTATCTTGAGCATGTCAATTCAGCCGGTGGCATCCATGGCCGCCGGATAGAACTGGTCGCTTACGATGACGGCTACGACCCCCCTCGTTGCATGCTGAACACCCAGAAACTGGTGGTTGAGGACAGGGTTTTTTCCCTTTTTTGCTATGTGGGCACCCCTACTACGGTCAAGATTCTTCCCCTGGTGGAAGAGGCCCGGGTGCCGTTGGTCGGAATGTTCACCGGTGCTCATGCCCTGCGGGATCCTTTGAATCATTACCTGGTCAATATCCGGGCGTCGTATTACCAGGAGACCAAGGCTGCCGTGCGCCACATGGTGGAAAATCTTGGTGTGCGCAGGATAGCCGTTTTTTACCAGTACGACGCATATGGTTTCGACGGCCTGCGGGGTACCGAGCTTGCCCTGAAGGCATACGGGCTGGCACCCGTGGCAACCGGTACCTATATCCGCGGTACCCTGAACATAGAAAAAGGCCTTGAGCGCATAATGCGGTCCGGCGCCCAGGCGGTGATGATGATAGGAACCTATGAGCCCTGTGCCAAGTTTATTCGCCAGGCCCGAGCCAGTGGCTTTGGGGCTACCTATTACAATGTTTCCTTCGTTGGAGCCGACGAGCTTGCCCGTCGTACCGCCGAGGCCGGCAATGGAGTCATTGTGACCCAGGTGGTTCCACCGCCGAAAGTTGAAGCAGGTGATAAGCGCCTTTGGGGTATCCGGGAATACACTACTTTGTTGAAGCGATATTTCCCGGGTGACCGGCCTAATTTTGTCAGCCTGGAGGGCTACCTCAATGCCAGGGTCCTGGTGGAAGGCCTCAAACGCGCCGGGCGCAAGCTGACCCGGGAAGGTTTTATCAGGGCCCTTGAAACCATTACCAACTACGACCTGGGCATTGACAACAACCTTTCCTTCAGTTCTACGGATCACCAAGGTCTGGAGAGGGTTTATATTACCCGGATTGAAAACGGTCGTTCGGTGTTGATCCAATGAATTTTAGATTGCTGCGCCGGTTTGAACGCACCAGTTTGAAAAACAAGATCTTTTTATCCACAACTCTGGTGATCTTGTTGATCAGCCTGGTGATTGCCTTGTTTACCCGCTGGATTCTGCTTTCCAGCCTGACCGGAGAGCTTCAGCGCCGGGGATTGGGCATTGCCCACAGCCTTGCGGAAAGCTGTCGAACCTATTTGTTGACCGAGGACCGGGCCCAGCTGGCAAGCCTGGTCTTCGACAGCCGCCTGGGTGACCGCCGCCAACTGATCCACTATGTTTTTATCCACAACAAGGACCGCCGGGTGGTGGCTCACACCTTCATGTCTCCTTTCCCGGCCTATCTGAGCCGGGCCAATCTTCTCGCTCCCGAGGCACCTTACCAGATCCGTCTGCTGCAGGCCGGAGCAACGGCCGTTTACGACGTGGCCGTGCCGGTAAAAGAAGGCATCTATACCATCGGCACCGTCCATGTCGGGTTGTATAAGAAGCATATCGACCTGTTGATCGGAAAATTGCGGACCACTTTCCTGGGATTCCTGTCGGCAGTGACGGTCATAGTCTTTGTTATCAGCCTGCGACTTTCGCGCTACATTACCCGGCCCATATCCGAGCTTACAAAGGTGGCTGACGAAATCAGCCGGGGCAATTTCAATATTCGCCTGGCAATGGGCGAACAGGTTCACTGCCGGACCGTTAAAGATTGCCGCCGACAGGATTGCCCGGCATGGTCGGAGCCAACCATTGCCTGCTGGTATCTCAAGGCAGATGACAGTGCTTGCACCGGATGCAAGGTTTACCGTAGTGTGGCCCATGACGAGGTGGGCCAGTTGGCCAACTCTTTTGCCAACATGACCCGCCAGATTCAGCGTTCCCAGGCCAGGCTCAGCGAGTCCGAAACCAAGTACCGCTCCCTGTTTGCCAGTGGGCCGAACCCGATTTTCGTATTGGACCGCTCCAGCCTCCAAATCCTGGATGCCAACCCGATTGCCGAAGATGTTTACGGTTTTCAACGCGGAGAACTGATCGGCCGGCACTTTACCGACCTTGGCCCCTTTGACTTTTCAGCCAGCTGGCACGCACTTGAAAACGATGCCGTGGGTACCCCGGTTATCGTCAGTTCCAAGGTGCACTGCCGCAAAAAGGACGGCGGCGATCTTTACGTCAACGTCCACGCCAGCTTTGCAAGTTACCAGGACCGGCCGGCTCTTATCGTGGCTACTACCAATATCACCGAACTGGTGGAAAAGGACAGCCAGCTGATCCAGGCCAGCAAGATGAAAAACCTGGGTGAAATGTCCGCCGGCATTGCCCACGAACTCAACCAGCCGCTGAATGCCATCAAAATGGGCAGCCAGTTGCTGGAACTGGTGGCCGATGGCCGTATTTCACTGGCAAACGATGATATTAAAACCGCGGTGGTTGAAATAAGCCGTCAGGTCAACCGCGCGGCCGAGATCATCCAGCGCCTGCGGGAATTTGGCCGCAAGTCCGACCTTGACCGGGAAAAGTTTTCCCTCAACCATCCCGTGGACAGCGTGTTGCGGATCATCGGCCGCCAACTGGCCTTGCAGAATATCGAAGTTATAACCAACCTGCAGGATGATCTGCCTCCTGTCCGCGGCCAGTTCAACCGCCTGGAGCAGGTGGTTTTCAACCTGCTCACCAATGCCCGGGATGCCCTGATGCTCAAACCGGACCACAACCAGGCCTACCGGATAGAGATCAGGACCTATACGGAAGGCAAATGGGTTGTTATGAGCGTTGCCGACAACGGAATCGGTATTACCGATCATATCAAGGAAAATATCTTCGAAGCCTTTTTCACTACAAAAGAGATGGGAGAAGGCATGGGGCTGGGACTTTCCATCAGCGCCGGCATCATCCAGGACCACGGCGGCAGCATTCAGGTTGCCAGCCAACCCGGTCACGGTACTACCTTCTACATTCGCCTGCCGATTGAGCGGTAAATAGAAGTATTCCACTAAAGATACTGACCTGTTACACCTTGAGCCAGCGTAAAGGGATTTGCGCTATGAGTGGATTTGAAGGTCATGCAGAGACAGGTCCTGATAAAACGTTATGCCAAAATCTTTCATCAGGCAGCCTGCAGACAGAATGCCGGCTGTAATCTGTATGTCAGAAATGCATTAGGAATTGTCTTGGCAAAGCGGCGAAGCTGAAAAGTATATAGCACGATATATATGCCGGCAATTTTTTGGCTTGACAGCCAAATTATAGGTGGATTATACAAACACTGATTAATCCTAGGTATATCATAAGGCCGCCCTGTTTAAAGTAATATAATTCATTAAGACCACACCTCCAGATTAGGACAGGTATACTGTCATTGTACCGGGTTTTCTGCAGTACATTTGCGTCTTGCCAATAGGTATTTTTAACAAGGGATCAGTATGGGAAAATTATTTTATTTTTTCAGGTTGTTTTTGAGGTGTTGTTTAGGACTGTGGAAAGTATTTCCGGCAGCCATGTCAAAATTGGTATTAATTTTCTGCCTCTTTTTGATTTCTTCCCAGAACGTTGTGGCAGAAACCACGGTAAGCGGCAACATTAGCGTGGATACGGTCTGGACAGCAGCAGAAAGTCCTTATCTTGTTACCTCGTCCATCACCGTCCAGGGCACGGACGGCACAGACGGTGTCACCACCCTGAC
>JALVQM010000284.1 GCA_027025615.1 Desulfobacteraceae bacterium
CCCTAGAGTTCGACTACCCTGAGCCTGATAAAGAGGAGTTGATCGTAATGCGGGAGGGGCGGACGGACAATGAGACGGCAGCTTGCCTGGTACGGCTGGCGTCCAAGATACGCTCCATTCAGCAGCGAGGCCTTGCAGAAGGAGCAAGTACACGCTTGCTTATCTACGCGGCCAAGCTGATTGGCCGTGGCGTTGCACCCCGCCAGGCCTGCCGCAGCGCCATCTGTTTGCCGCTTACCGATGACGAGCAGATTCAGGAGACACTGGCAGATCTGGTGGATGATATTTTCTGATGCTTGCGCAAATTACCTCATCAATAAATTATTAATCAGGACGAGTCGGTCCCGGGTAAAATTTCCCAGGACCGCGGTTTAAGGGGTGGCGGGACGAGAGTTGATGGAGAGCTATCTGGAAAACTTGAAGCTGGCCGATCCTGACACCTGGGAAATTGTCCGCCGGCAACTTGTCGAATCCGGGACTGTACTGGAAAAATCAAAAGCCCGGATACTGGTGGACAATGTTTTATGGGGCCTGACAGTCGAAGTTTCCCTGGGCCGGGCTCTGGCAGGTTCCCTGGCAAACTTGCTGGCAAGACAGGTTCCGGCCTGCTGGATTGCCCTGTTCCTTGATCGCGTCCGGAAAGCGGCCGCATCCAGCGCTACCCTGGGCCGGATCCAGGCCCTGTATCTGGCAGAGGTGGCAGCCACCTGCAACAAGAACATCCTTAGACTCTACCAACGTGCCCTGGATGTGATGCTGGGCAAGGGAAGTTACACCCTGCCTGAAACCCTTAAACAGGCAACTCAGATTATCCGTGCCGGGCAACCGGAGGCCGCGGCGGCCTACCTGGAGCTTTTAGCCACTGTTTTCAGCCACGATCTGACCTATAATCGGAGCATGCACCTGGTCTACGTGGTTCCCAGGGCCGTAGCTGCAATGGATCAACGGCGCAGGCACTTTCAAATAATCCAGATGGAAAGACTGGCCGGCCTGGATGTGGAACTGATCGAAGATTATATTGCCGGCCTGGAAAAGGGGCTTGCCTTGCTGTCAGGCAAAGCCTTGCAAGCTTTCGTTGACCAGGCTTGCAGGCGTCTGGATCGTGACTGGGCCGCCGGTCGCAGGTTCCTGGCCCTTGCGGCTGCTGATGCCCGTCAGCAGGCCCGCAGCCTCCAGACAGCAGTCTCCCTGGGTCAGATCAAGGGGCGGCTAGATAATTATCTGAGGGCCAGGACTTCCATGGCCCTGTCGGTGGCAGCTGTTTCTACCCCGGTGAGCGCCGGTCAACCCAGGGTTACATCCAACGGCCGAAAGGTATTGTTGACCGATCCGCTGGATTTTCTGCCTGAATATGACTTGAACCTGGCCCTGGCAAAGGCCATGGTGCGACTGGAGGCCTGCTATTACGAGTTCGGCACTTTCGAGTTTGACCTTGAAAAGGCCTCTGACAGGCACGGGCTGGAGCTTTTTCGGAAAGATACAGACGAGCAGTTTTCAGACCTGGAATATTTTTTGCGGAGTTTTTCTTTTCCGGCCCTGGCAGCCGACCTGTTGACTTTTTGTGAACACCGGCGCCTGTTGCGACTTGCCCGGCGAAAATATCCCGGCCTTGCTCGCAACAGTTTGCCCTTTATCCAACGCCGGGCCATGGCAATCTGTAAAACCCCGGCAAGCCGCCATCCCCTTTGGCCTTTTTACTGCCGGCATGTCTTGAACCTGGAAGTGTCCGGCCTGCAGGGCCAGGCCAAACCGCCTGCAGGCCTTGTGGATGAGCTGCTTGTTGCCGGCAGCCTGGAATCTGCCGTGGAAGACAGCGCTGTGACGGTATGGCGCTGCTACCCTGAGGCAGAAAAATGGTTGAAATCCAGCAGGTGGCTGGGAACAGATACTTATCAGCCCCTGGAGTTGCCTTTTGGGTGGCGGATAGACTGGCGTTCGGCAAAGGCTGCCTGGCCACGCTATGAACGCCGGGCTCTGGAGATAAGGCGGTTTCTGGATGGTCGTGGAATTAAGGTATACAGATCAGAGGTTAAAAAACTTCTGGTACGCACCGGCGGCAACCCATCGGTGGGGCAGGTGGCAGCCCTGGTGGTTTCGGGGGAAGCAGAGGAAAAAGCTCGGAACAACTCAAAAACAATAAGTATTTTATCCGGGACCGACATAAAGAACCTGCTGGCTGAAACACGAACCGAAGGGGAAACAGCAGGCGGTCCCAACGGTGATGCCTATTATTACCATGAATGGGATTGCAATCTTCAGGATTACCTGCCGGATCATACCCGGATCCAGGAGCGGCAACTGGAAAGCCGGCAGGGAGAAGATTTTTACAACCGTATCCTGACTGAGCACGGTTTGCTGGTTGCCGGTTTGCGCCGGGCTTTTGAGTGCTTGAAACCTGAGGCCCTTGGCATGCTTCGACCCTGGCGTGAAGGCGACGCCCTCGATTACCGGGCTTTGATAGAATATGCGGTTGATCGCCATACAAGGCGCCAGGCATCGGACCGGATTTTCATCAAACGTCTCAAGCACCAGAGGGACGTGGCTGTAATGCTCCTGGTGGACCTTTCACGTTCAACTGCCAACCCCGTTGCCAGCGGCCGGGCGACGGTGCTGGAGGTGGAAAAAGAGGCCCTGGTCGTTTTTTGCGAAGCCCTTGAAGTGGTGGGCGACAGTTACGCCATTGCCGGATTTTCAGGCACAGGTCCGCTGTCGGTCGATTTTTTCAGGATCAAGGATTTTAATGAAAAGTTGAAACCGGAAGTAAAGGCGCGCATTTCAGCCCTGGAGCCCCAGCGCAGCACACGTATGGGAGCGGCCCTGCGCCACGCCAGCGCCTTGTTGGATAAAATTGCGGCCCGCATCAAACTACTTGTAATTCTGGGTGATGGTTTTCCCAATGACCTGGATTACAAGCACGACTATGCTATTGCCGATACCCGCAGGGCTGTCCAGGAGGCAAGTGCCTGCCACATTCATGTCAGGGCCGTGACGGTCAACATGGGCAGCGACCCGCGTCTTGACGAGCTTTACGGCAAAAGACGGCATTACGTGATCGAAAACGTGCTGGAACTGCCCGATAAGCTGGTCAGGCTTTACAGCACAATGACCAGGCATTAGAATGGAAAAGGAAGTTACCTAATACAGGGGGCAGGTATGCTGATTTTCGATGATGTTTTCAGTTGGCAAGGCTGGGGCGGCAAATTCAACCTGGCTTCAGGCCGATGCCATTTGCGAATTTTTGATCTTTCCAAACATGAGCGGGAAAACCTTGCCATGCTGAAACCGTTCGTAGTGGTCGTTTCCGATTTGCCCTACGATGGGCCTTCCATTAAAAGGGTAACAGTCAAATCGTGTGCCAGCCATATAGCAACTTCGGTAGTCAAGGAATTTAATCTGGATCCTCAGCGGATGGTTTTTATCGAGTACTATCCGGAGACCACCTATGGCCTCAACAAGGAGCATACCATTGCCGAAAAGTACGAGCTGGTGGAATTTACCTGGCATGGTCAAAAAGCCCTTCACCCGGCCTGGAAACCCCTGGCCCCTCCCCTGCTTGAAACCCTGAAGGAAATAATGACCCAAACCCAAACCATTCAGAATCCAGATCAGGGATAGCTTTTTATTAAATCAGCGGCAGATGTCTGTCTGGGATTTTCCGCTGGCCCACCTGGAAATAAAAAAGTCGGCGGCAGTGGGATCAATACCGCAGGACCCGGCCAAGGAGGTCATCTTTGTTGTCAGGACCACCGCCCTCTGGTTGCGCCCCAATAATGCTTCAATTTTCGCTGCTCGCTTGAAGTAGTCCACTGCCTGGCAGGGATTATCACCGCTGGCATAAAGTTCCGCGATTGCAGCCAAATCCTCGGCAATCTGGTCGTGGGCTGACTGGCGGCGATCTTGCTCCAGGCAGCGCTGGTATAACTCCAGGGCCTGGCGGGACTGCCCCATGGCCTGTTTTGCCCTGGCAAGGGTGAAAATCAGCGCACCTGTCTGATCAGGTGCTTCTGATTCTGCCCGGGCAAGAGCTTTTTCCAGGATGGAGGCAGCCTGCTGCGTCTTGTTGCGCCTCAGCAATACTATGGCTTCCACCCTTTCCAGCAATATGGGCGAAGTACCCTGCATCCGGGCAAAAGACCGGGCCTGCTCCATCAATTTCTCAGCCGCGTCCAGTTGCTGGCTGCTCACCAGGGCGGCAGCCTTGTTGGCCATAACGTATATTTGCTGGGACTTGAAATCAGGGCCTGAAAAAACCGCAAGGGCTTCATCGTACAACAGCAGGGCGCTTTGGTAATCATCAAGGTGATGGTAGACATTGGCCATGGCCTCAAGTGATAGGCCGACTCCGCGGCGATTGTCCAGGGCGCTGAAACGTTCGTGGGCAGCCTGGTATGCGTCCAGGGCCTGCTGAAAGCAACCCCTTTGGTAATAATCGGTTGCCCTGGC
Organism: Desulfobacteraceae bacterium; assembly: GCA_027025615.1. Classification (GTDB taxonomy): domain Bacteria; phylum Desulfobacterota; class Desulfobacteria; order Desulfobacterales; family Desulfosarcinaceae; genus JALVQM01. The sequence goes on from JALVQM010000284.1 coordinate 4,444, forward strand.
AAAATCACGGTGAGCCGCCGACAGGTTATCCGGTATATCTGATTTGCGCTTGAACCCGCTGCAACCTGCCAACATCAAAACCAACAGGGTTACAATGCCGATTAAAAAGGCCCGGGATGATTGCAGTGTCCACATGGGTACGTATATACACCCGGCAGGGGTACAAAGTCAAAAAATAGCCTGATTCAGCCTCCCATCAGTTCGATAAGCCGGCCGCTGGTTTCCCGCAGGTGCTGGCTCATGATCTTGGCGATTTTCAGTACCAGCTTGATGCCCATTCCCGGAAGTTCCCGGTTGAGGCGTTCAAAGTTTTCGGCCGTTATCACC
>JALVQM010000285.1 GCA_027025615.1 Desulfobacteraceae bacterium
TTTTTGGTCTGGGCAAACGCCGGTATTGATTCTCATATTTTAAAATCCGGTGAAGCAGAAAGTGTGAGCAACACCCATAGCCCGAATGCAGCCAAAGTGATAGTTGACAATAATGAAATAACTGTAAAAGGCAGCTCAGTCAGCACATCCGTGTTTTCCATCTCAACGGTTATAACTCTGTTTGCCGTATTACTGGGTATGGTAGCTTTCAGACGAAATAATTATTAGGTTCGTTTAATATCTGCCAAAAGCCCGCCACCTTACCATCCCATACTTAAATAGCGCACCCTTTGAAAAGGGTGCGCCATAACTACCAGCCGCAACAAATCCGGATTGGAGTACACTTGGTAGGCTCCCCTGCAGCAGGCGGCGGTCAGGATGTTTAAGATAAGTACGGATTTATGCATAATATGTTGATTTATTACTGCAAATACGGCAATAACTTATGATTGGAATGTTTCTGAATGATGGCGCTGAAAGCAGACGGATATCTGAACATACATGTGTTGCTGAATCTATCAAAGTGCTTCAAGCTGATATTTCCAATCGTAATTGTTCCGAAAGTTTGCCTGAAAAGCAGGGAATTTTGTGACCTATCTATCTGAATTCCATGTGAAAGGGGGATAAATTGAAGGGCAAAATTATTTTTATAATGTTTATGCTTTTCAGCCTTTCTTATGTTGCGCCGGTATGTGCGGATACACCGGTTTTCATTATCGGCCCTGGAGATCTGCTCGAGATTTCAGTCTGGAAGGACGAAAGCCTTAGCCGCGAGCTGATAGTGCCGCCTGATGGTGTGATATCGTTTCCGTTGATCGGTGATATCGATGTAAAGCATATGACTGTTTCTGATTTGCGTAACCAAATTACACGAAAGCTGTCTGATTATATTCCAGATCCGACTGTAACAGTTATTCTCAAACAAATAAACAGCTTGAAGGCATATGTTATAGGTAAGGTGAGAAATCCGGGTGAGTATCCCATAAACCTGGAAACCAATGTCATGCAGTTGCTGTCAAAAGCCGGCGGCCTGAATCCTTACGCGGCAGAGAGTAAAATACACATATTAAGACAGGTTAAGGGTAACCTGGTAAGGATTCCCTTTAATTACAGTGAAATGTTGAAAGGCAGAAACCTGGACCAGAATATTCTTCTGAAAAGGGGCGACGTGATAGTGGTTCCTTGATCAGAATACGATTATGAGTTTGACGCTGGATAACAGGCCTGGATTGGAACCGTAAAGGGTGATTTAATTTACCGATTGGAGAGTGACATTGCTTGGAAAAACTGGATTGCAAAATGGCAAATGGTGGCTGTTGGGACTGGTGTTTTCAATTACGTGGCTGGCTAGTATACCAGGTGCCAGGGCCGCTGAGTATATCCTGGTCCCATCCATAAAAGCTTTTGCCCAGCACAACGACAATATCGAGTTCAGCAGGCAAGATACCCTGGATGACAATATTTATACGGTCGTTCCCGGGTTGAAGCTGGACTATGACGATATGACAACCAAGCTTGAGGCCGACCTCAAGGCCCAGATCGACAGGTACCAGCAAGAGGACGATTTTGACAACGAATTTTACAATGCCAAGCTTGATCTGAAGCATAACCTGACCAGGAGATTCAGCCTGAATGGAGAGTTCGAGTTCACCAAGGATACCACCCTTGAATCGGAACTTGCCGAGACCGGGCGAATCCAGTTTCGCGAAGACCGTTACCGCTACGATGCCGGCGCGGGGGTGAGGTACAACTTGACGGAACTGGTCGACCTTTCCCTCAATTACCGTTACAACAATATCGATTACAAATCGGACACCAAGGTGGACTACAATCGCCACCAGGCTTGGTTTTCGATCGGCAAACTGCTGAAAACCCAGGTGGACAGGATCTATGTCGCCCCTAGATATTCACTGCGCGATTCGGACGAGAACCGGGTCGACAGTTACAACCTGAGCTTCGGCTGGCTGCACGGGCTAAGCGAAACCTTCAAGCTCAGGATCGAGGCTGGTGCCCGGTACACCGAAAACGAGGATAAGGACAGCAATGATACCGATTATACCTGGGGCGGAGTGGTAAATTTCAGGTTTTTCAAGCGCACAGAGCGATCGGAATTAGATCTTACTTACACCAGGGACCTGGCCACCACCGCAGAAGGCACGGAAGTGGATGTCGACAAGGTCAGGCTCTACTTTAGCTGGTTGTTTACAGAAAGGTTCAAGGCCGATCTTGACGGCAAATTTTACTATACCAAGGACGAAAAAGAGCACGACAACATATATACCCGCTATTTTGAAATCCAGCCATCCCTGCTTTTCAGGATGACTGAAGACAGTGCCCTGGTGCTGGAATACACTTACTCGCTGGAATACGATGAAGAAGAAGCCCCCAATGAAAGAGCGGAACGTAACCGCATCTGGTTGGGAGTGGCGTTTAATTTCCCGTATCAGCCATAGGGCTTTCTAAGTTATTCAGACAAATGAGGAGTACCGGAAGATAATGGACGCCGATATAACATTTAAAGAAGTCACCGATTTTCTGAAACGCAGGATCGGCCTGTTGATTACGATTTTCGTTGTAGTCATGCTGATTACTGCCGTAGTTACGGTCGTGCTGCCACCGGTGTACAAATCAGAAGCTATCATAACCATTGAGGAGCAACAGATTCCCGATGAATACGTAAAATCCACCATAACCACGTATGCGGCCAACCGTCTTGAAACCATTACAAGCCAGATATTGAGCTATTCTGCTCTGAGTTCAATAATCAAGAAATTCAAGCTTTATCCGGAATATACTGCCGCCGGTAAAATAGACAAGGCTGTACGTAAAATGAAAAAGGCGATCAAGATTGAACATATCAGTGCCAAGAGCGGTACCCGTTCAGCTACAATCGCCTTTATCCTGGCCTATGAAGGCGATAATCCTCTTGTGGTTCAGAAAGTGACCCAGGAGCTGGCTTCCCTTTACCTGTTGAAAGAGGCCAAGTCCAGGGAAAAACAGGTGAAAACAACGACCGATTTCCTGGAAAATGAACTCAAACGTTTGCGCAAAAAAATGGATGAGTATGAAAAGCAGATAAGTATATTCAAACAGGAACACATTGGGGAATTGCCGGGCAATACCACTACCATATTGCAGATAATTTCCAGGCTGGAGACTGAGTACGACAGGATAACGTCGAGAATAAGATCTCTTGAGGACAGGAAAATTTATCTCAGGGGGCAATTGGCCAATGTCGAGCCGCTGAAACCGGTACGTACCGGAAAGGACAAACTGGCTGCCAACCCCAAGGAAAGAATAAAGGCCCTGCGACTGGAATTGATCCAGATGAAATCACGATACTCCGAAAAACATCCTGACGTAAAAAAGCTTGTGGCCGAGATTGCAGAACTGGAAAGCCAGATAGGCAAAGCAGATGAATCGGTAACCAAGATCAAGCAGTTGAAAAAAGCCAGGACGGAGCTGTCCGCTTTGAAGGCCCGCCTGGGGCCCAATCATCCTGATGTGATTGATAAAGAAAAAGAAGTGGAGCTGTTGTCCAAAGAGGTAGACACGTTGATTACCGACCGGGCCATGCTCGAGGTCTCGGAACGCAAGCCGGATAATCCTCTTTATGTTAACCTGATGACCCAGGTGGTAATGGCTGACACGGAAATCAACAACCTCAGGCAAGACCAGCACAAGATTGAAAAAGACTTGGCCGAGTACCAGAAAAAGCTGGAAAATGCTCCCATAGTCGAAAAAGAACTGACCAACATGACTATTGACTATGAAAACGCCAAGCGCAGGTACAATGATATCGCCAACAAGTTATTGCAGGCCAGAATTGCCCAGGAAATGGAAGAACAGCAACAGGGAGAGCATTTTATGATTACCGATCCGCCGTATCTGCCAAAGAGTCCTTACAAGCCTAACAGAATAGCGGTGTTTTTGCTGGGATTTGTCCTGGCGGCCGGCTTGTCCCTGGGAACCGTGGCGGTAATCGAAGCCATGGACCACACTGTAAAAAATACAAATGAACTCCATGAGGCGGCGGGTATCGACGTTCTTACAGCTTTGCCATACATGAAAACACCTGAAGAAAAAAGGGCCATCATGATAAGACGCGCAAAAATTGCAGTAGGCTCGCTTTGTGCTGTAGCCATATTATTGCTCATAATAGACAAAATGATTGTGCCTCTTGAAGATATTTATACTTTTGTCTACAATCGCTTATTATCGTAATCAGAGCCATTCAATAGGGATATATCCAAAATGAGTAAGCTAAAAAAAGCATTGTCAAGAGCAAAGCAGGATAGAAAGGTAGAGGAAGTTGCTTCCCTGGGAAATGCACTAAAGCGGATACGCCGGCAAACTCCACAGGTTGCAAAACCCGCCAAAATGCCTGGAAAATGCCGCGAAGAGATAAAGGTGCAATACAAGGTAACAAGGATCAGGCCGGTAGATCCCAATATTCTGCGGCGCAACAAGCTGTTTACCCTGTTTAAGGATAACAAGATAACTGATCATTTCGACCTGATAAAGGCCAAGGTTCTTAAAAAGCTCGACAAGCAGAACGGAAACTGCCTGATAGTAACAAGCTCCAATCCAGGGGAAGGCAAAACATTTACTTCCATCAACCTGGGTATCAGCATAGCCAGGGAACATAACCGGACGGCCTTGGTGGTTGATTGTGACCTGCGTAATCCGTGGCGTAAACATAATGATTTTGCATCAGATTTTTTCGGCTTACCAGTGGAAAAAGGGCTTGTTGATTAT
>JALVQM010000286.1 GCA_027025615.1 Desulfobacteraceae bacterium
AAGGAAAAGTGGAGATTTTCGCAACTCCAATGAAGGACTAGGCTGGAGTAAAGATAAGATGGCCAGAATAATTCCCGTGCTAAGCCCCAAGGAAGGAGCCGGTAAAACTTTTATTTGTTTACACCTGGCCCACGTGCTGGCGTCCAAAGGCTATGGTGTTTGTCTATTGGCTACCGGATGGCAGCTAAAGCAACAGGCCCCCTGGTTTGACAAGCGTGCGCCCGGTGATCTGAAAAAAGTATTGGCCGGACGAATCAAAGTTGACGAAGTAATAGGCCTGCATAGCAGCGGGATCAAGGTCTTGGCCGACAGCAACGGCTTGAAGCAGGACAACCAGAAGACCAGCGGCGGCTTGAGGACGATATCTGAAATACTTGCCGGAATCAAAGGCTGTGATTACTTGATTGTCGATCCACCGGCCGGAGTTTCCCAGCGGGCCATTGCTTTTTCTTTGGCCGTGGAAGAAGCGGTGTTGGTGTTGACTCTGGATTCCCAATGCCTCACGGCTGCCTTTGACTTGCTGCGGGCACTGTCGGCCAATGGTTTTAAGGGGATTGTCAAGACGGTTTTCAACAAGGTCGGTAACATGTCCATGGCCAGGAATGCTTTTGAGAAATTCCAGGATTCGGCTCGGCGTTACCTCGATCTGGACCTGGAGTTGTTGGCCTTTGTAAAATTTGATTCCAAGGCGGAACAAGCCCATGAAAATAAAAAGATGCTCACAAGTGCCGGATCATCCAGGGCTTACCGGGATATCCAGTCCATGGCCATGGCTATTGACGAAGAAGTCCCCACCGATCGGCAGGCTTTGCCGGTGGATAAATTTCTGGAAGGATTTACAAAGAACCTTCGGAGCCTGATTCCTTTGCCTGTAAAGACAGTGAAGCAGCAACCTGCCAGATCCGGTTCCTCCAGGGTTTCCAGACCGGGAAAAACTCCCGCGCCACAAACAGAGACCGGCAAGCCCGGTACTGATCCGCTTGAAAGGATTGCCCTTGCCCTGGAGAACCTGGCCAGAGAGGCTCAACTTTTGCGCCGGGACCTGGGACAGGGCCGCAAAGAACAGTTGGGCGGTGGAGGTCTACGTTTCCACGAACCCTTGAGGCTGGACTGGGAAGAATTTATCAGGCAGCGGAGCCAGCGGAGCTGACCCTGATGACATACCAAGCAAGTTCGATGAGCGTCGCTTCGACCAACATTAAAACCGGGACTGCAAAAATTCTTGATGATCTGCGCTCAATAGCCCGGCAGTACATGGCCTCTGCCGGCAGTCATGACTGGCAGCATACCCTCAGGGTTTACCGGCTTTGTGAACGAATCGGTCCTGCCGAAGGCGCGGATATGCTGGTGCTCAGGGCGGCAGCCCTGCTGCATGATATAGGCCGTGGTGTCCAGGATAAAAGCCAGGGAAAAGTTTGCCATGCCCGCAAGGGCGCCGAGCTTGCCGTCCGCTTGCTGGCTGATTTGCCAATAGACAAAGCCCGACGCGACAACATTGTTCATTGCATCCGGACTCATCGTTTCCGGGACGGCCTGGTTCCCCAAACTATTGAAGCCAAGGTTCTTTTTGACGCGGACAAGCTTGATGCCATCGGCGCTGTTGGGGTTGCCCGGGCATATCTGTTTGCCGGTGAGCAGGGAGCTTGCCTGCACAATCCGGATGTGGATGTCCGCAAGGTAGCACCTTATTCAGCAGATGATACCGGTTACCGCGAATACGTGGTCAAACTGGCCCGGATCAGGGATCGCATGTTGACTGATTCCGGTCGCAGGCTGGCAGCCGGACGGCATGCTTTCATGAAGGCATTTTTCAAAAGATTCCTGATGGAATACAGGGGTGAAAAATAGGATATTTTAACCTTGATTGATTGAACAGGATGCACATTTTTACCAACTCAGATATAAAAGCATACAATATTAAGTCGGCCGGGGATATTTTCATCTCCACAGGGGGAGACAGTTTTTGAACTTTGCCCAATTTATTTCTGATCATGATGTTTTAGTACCTGTTGCCGATTCAACAGCCTGTTAAGCCCTCCCAGAGGGCTGTATTTTATTATTCCCGGGTGTAAGCCCGTGGATACCTTGGCGAAGGGAATCTTTGTGCGGATCAATTTAAAAGAGGGGTGTAAAGATAAAAACAGGGGGCCTAAATCATGACTATCAACAAGGTAGAAAACATCGATAACAGGGTACAGGTGCGGCACGTTCTGATAAGTGTTTCTGACAAGACAGGTCTGGAAACTTTTGTTCCGCGCCTTCTGGAGTTTAATCCGGAATTGCGTATTTTATCAACCGGAGGAACTTATGGGCGAATATCAGAAATAATCGGCTCCGGGGCGGAGAGAAACCTTGTCCAGGTTTCGGATTACACCGGCCAGCCTGAAACCCAGGGAGGCCTTGTCAAGACCCTGGATTTCAAAATTTACCTGGGACTGCTCACCGAAACGTATAACCAGGCCCACCAGGCAGATCTGGAAAGGACCGGGGCGGTGCCCATCGATATGGTGGTTGTTAACCTTTATCCCTTCCAGGAAACGGTGGCCAAGTCAGGGGTGACGGCCGAGATGGCACGGGGCAATATCGATATTGGGGGGCCCTGCATGATCAGGGCGGCAGCCAAAAATTTCATCAGGGTGGCCAGCGTGGTCGACCCGGCTGATTACCCGGAGATCCTGGATGCGCTGGCTGCCAATGATGGAGCTACCGATTTGGCCCTGCGCTACCGGTTGGCCCGCAAGGCTTTTGCGCTTACCGCAGCTTACGACCGGGCCATTGCCCGCTATCTGAAGGATCAGCCTTTTGACCAGGTCGAGGCCTGCTACCGGTTTGAAGGTTGATCCGGTACGCGACCGGTATTTGCCATGGGTGAAGGCCCGTGCCGTATCGGTGTATTGATCTCAGCATTTTGGTAAATAACGGCAGGGGATGTGGCTTGCCGTGTTCCCTGATCTTAGAATTTTCAATCAACAGTTTAGGATTCCCGTATAGGAGAGAGAGCTATGAGCGAAGATCTCAAGGCCATGTACCGCACCATCGTGGAAGATAATTTTCCATCTCAGATGGAGGTAAGTTTTGTTGCCGACGGCAGCCGGCAAACCTTGTATTATGAAAAGGTTACCTGGACAGTGGATGGGGTTCGCAAAGGGCTGCGCTATGGTGAGAACCCGGGCCAGGAGGCAGCCTTGTACCGCCTGGTAAACGGCAACCTGGTCCTGGGGGAAACAAAAACCATTGCCCCGGGACGTTGGCTGGTATCAGATATTGAACTGTTGCAGTCCGGCAAGCATCCCGGCAAGACCAACCTGACCGATGCCGACAACGCCTTGAACATCATGCGTTATTTTGTTGACACACCTACGGCGGTGATCGTCAAACACAACAATCCCTGCGGTGTTGCCCAGGCAGATACCCTCCAGGAGGCCTATACCAAGGCCAATTTGGCTGACCGGGTAGCGGCTTTCGGTGGTTGCATTGCCCTGAACCGTCCGGTTGACAAGGCAACAGCCGAGGCAGTGGCTTCCCAGTATGCCGAGGTTGTGGTAGCGCCGGAGTTCGAAGAAGGAGTGCTGGACATCTTCGGTCGCAAGAAAAACCTGCGGGTGATCAGGATAGATAATATTCAGCGACTCCAGGAGTTTGTGGGGCAGCGTTGCGTGGAGTTCAAATCCCTGATCGACGGGGGGGTAATTGCCCAATGGTCTTTTGTGCCAGTGACAAGGAACAGGCGGGACCTTCAGCTTGCAAGCTGCGAGCACGATGGCAGGCAGTTTGTCATTGAACGCCAGCCGACGGAGGCCGAGTATGCCGACATGCTTTTCGGCTGGCTTGTGGAGGCCGGGGTTACATCCAACTCGGTGATTTACGTCAAGGACCGGGTGACAGTGGGTATCGGAACCGGAGAACAGGACCGGGTCGGGGTGGCCCAGATAGCCAGGGACAAGGCCTACCGCAAGTTGGCGGATCGCTACTGCTTTGAGCAATACCAGGTGGCCTATAATGACCTGAAAGATCCCGAAAAACTTCGTGAAATCGATACCCGGGTTTCCGAGGAAAAAGGCGGCCTCAAGGGAGCGTCCATGGTAAGCGATGCTTTCTTCCCCTTCAGGGATGGTGTTGACGTGGGGATTGCCGAAGGTATAACGGCGGTTATCCAGCCCGGGGGTTCACTTAATGACTACCAGGTTATCGAGGCCTGTAACCAGGCCGGGGTGACCATGGTCTTTACCGGACAGCGCAGTTTCAAGCACTGATGGTTCAGGGCCGGGCTTGCAGCTTTGTAAAGTTCATCAATGGTAATAGGTGGCATGTTATTTGTATGTTTTGGCTTGAGGAATATACGTGGCAAAAAAACAAACATGCCCCCGAGGGTTGATCGGCGGATGAACGCAAATGGCCGTTAAACGAAAAAGCCTTTTTAATTTATTGCTGCTGACCACCATGGCCATCTGCCTGGCGAGTCTTCTGGCTGTCGGTTTATTATGGGTAAAACAGGAATATGACCATTTTGCCGACGGTACAGACAGCCTCAGGAAAACTTACCTGGAGTCGTTTCGCTCAACTATTAAGAACCAGGTCCGGCAGGCCGTGGACTACATGCAGTACAAAAAGGACCTGGCAGAAAGGCAGATGCGCCTGATCATAAAGGAAAGGGTGGACCAGGCCTTCCAGATTGCAGAACATATCTTTCTTGCCAACCAGTTTCTGATACCTCCATCGGCCATCAGGGAAAGA
>JALVQM010000287.1 GCA_027025615.1 Desulfobacteraceae bacterium
CGGGATGGCCGATAACGAAAACAGGATCTCCAACCATTACATCTCCCGACATTCCAAACCTGACAACCGGCAATCGGGCAGGTGGACGAACTATTTTGATCAAGGCCAGATCAAAGGCCCTGTCCATTGTGACCAGTTTGCCCCGGTAGCGTCTGCTCAGATCGCGAGACAATACTCCGCTTAACCGCTCCGGCTTGAGAAAAACGGAAATCCTGTCCTTATATGCTCCCCTTACAACATGCGCGTTGGTTATAACATAACCGTCTGGTGTAATAATAGAGCCCGTCCCGGCCCGTCCCTTGCCGGGACCGGTTTCAACATATACCATCACAACTGCTGGTGCTGCTGAACGGAAAATATCCCCGGGAGAAGCCGCCCGTACCTTTTGAATTCCCGGGCCTAGAACTAGCAAAATCATTGTCAGGAGCATGGCTTTTTTCATGGTTCCAATCCTTTGAGTTGAAAAACCCGCACCATACTTCAGGTTATCACCAAACCTGAAGTTTGGGAAGCCTGAATATCTTTCACTGGCCTGGAGCTTGCGGAAGCCTGGACAGTATCGGGGATAACCATTTACCATTTTTCAGCCATACTCTGCAAAGACAGTTCTCTGAAAGGGGCAAATGTCTCCCGATTGATATCAACGGATGCCTTGAAGTCAGTACCTGCCAGGTATATTTATGATTGAATAAGTCCTTTCCATAATTGGTAAACGCCAAAAACAAATAATACAATTGATGACAATCCAAGCAAAATTTTACTAACCTTCGGCCCAAGCCGGCGAGCCAGCCCAAACAAAATAATAATACCTGCCAAGGTCAGTATCATGGTAAGATAAAATCCAGCAACCAGAGAAATTCCATTCAACGGGACAACCCTCCAGCCCTCTAAAAACAAAGGCCCCATAATCAGGCTCCATCCCAGATAAGGTGCAGGATTTAACAGATTTACAAAAACTGCATTAACCAGGGTTTGTTGACTCGACTTTTCCTCCAGGTTTTGGTCGGCGTTGAACTCCTGCCATGATTTAAAAGCTCTGAAACCAAGATAAAGCAAAAACGCTCCACCGCCAATTCTCAACATATTGACAAAGCCTGGAGGCATCGTACTCAACAGGAGTAAAATTAAAAACAGAATTGGAATGTCGCTGATTACCGGGGCAAACGCTGCAGGCAAAGTTGAACGCCATCCTCTTTTGAGCGACTGGCAGATCAGATAGGTCTGGAGCGGCCCTGGTTGTATTGCTGCTGCAAAACCGTAACTTATTCCGAAAATCAGATAGGCTGTCATCAGGGACCTGCTTTTAAAGTCAGCGCCTGAATTTTAAAGGCACGGATCAACCGGTAAAGCAAATTGTTTTTGAACGTTTTTGTAAGGTCAAGGGAAGCTTGTGTGAGCAGCAAAAAGCGCTGGATATCATCTTACCAATATGTTTTGCAATTATAAAACATACTTGAAAACCAGGAAGCATTCCCAGGCAATCACCAATCCGAAACTGCCCATAAAAACATTAAGCAGACTCCTCAGGTAGATTCCGGGCCTACGTAAGAAAACATGGCTGCATAAAAGCACGATAACCACTGAACAACTCGTAAAAATGTACTTGGCTCCGATGAATACGGACTGGCCGTAGGAAAGAAAATAGGCCATGACCGGGTTGAGTTCCACCGCTCCGTTGTTTATCAGGATCAGGGTCAGGGCAGCATCCAGGAGGCTCATACAGAGAACCCCGATAATACCGGCAAACAGGCTTTCTGTGTACCAGTCCAGAATCGCAGGACGCGCGCGATCCGACTTGCGACGCAGATTAAGCCGCCGTCCACTGCCCCACATATAGCGCAGTCCGGGTAAAGCCCGGTTGCGTCGATCCTGACCTGAGCGGCGTTCAATTATATATGTTTTTGAATCCAAAGCCCTGTCCTGCTTAATCAAAATCCAAAACATTCAATTATAAATTCTTCTTTATCAGATTATTTCAATCAAAATATATGCCACCGGACAGCACAACATTAATCCTTTATTTTTCAGGGTATTATAAACCTCAAATCAATTATTGAATTACTGATGGGAAAAGCAGGTGCTAATATTTAGGAAAAATTTTTCACAAAAAAAGGGAACAGTTTTACCTGTCCCCTTGTAATGGCTGGTAGGCACGAGCAGATTTGAACTGCTGACCTCTACCGTGTCAGGGTAGCGCTCTCCCCCTGAGCTACGTGCCTGTGACGAATCTGCCCACTACCATTGCCCAAGCAGGAATGTCAAGACAAAATCATCCCTGCCCTCGACAACATCTAAATTTAAGTGTAAATATCAGTTAGCTGTTATCGAACATGAAGCCGTTCAGGCCTTTTCTCCGGTTGACGGGTTGCAACCGCTTGCTTTGAAAGGAAACGGCGCACATATCGCTCTGAAAAACATGGAGGAAACACCATGAAAATTTTGCGCAGTTCAACCTTGCTGCCCCTTGTCATAACCCTGCTGGCTTTGGAGCTTACCTGCAGTCCAGTTTCACTGGCCAAGGAAGATCATGGCTTGACTGTCATGCTCAGGATCTCCCGCCTTGAGCAAGCCCTGGGTCTGGTAGACCAGATTTTCCAGGGAGACAATACACAGAAAAGCCCGTCTCCAACTGCCATGCTGCGGGGCATGCTGCAGGGAACTTCCTGGATAGACGATCAAAGGGCCATTGTATTTGGAGTTGACACTTCTGGAGACAATCCTGTGGCCGCCGCCCTGGTACCGTTTTTAGAGCCAAACGATGACTTCAAAAAAAGTTTCAATGCCATCCAGGGACAAAACTACTACCTGGTCGGCCTGCCTCCGGGAAAATCAGTTGAACTTACACCCGAAAGCCGCAAAGTGCTTGAACAGGCTTCAACCCTGCCGAACCAGCCCTTGATAACCCTGGAGCTTGCCCCGGCCCGCCTGATTCGCCAGAACAAGGACAAGATTGCCCAACAGATGCTCAAACTGGACACAATGCCTGCAGGAAATTCCAAAACCAACGGCACCATGGGGCCACGCGATCTAAAAGAAATACTCCAGGGCCTTATCCAGGTTACCGAGCAATTGAACAAATTGACTTTTGCTTTGGATCTTGACGCCGAGGATCTTACCTGGATGCTGGATGCCGAGGCCCTGCCCCAAACAGAAGCCGCCCAACTGTTCACCATCCAGCCTCACTCCTGGCGAATGGCTGGAATGGAACCGAAGCGTCATTTGAGCTTCGCCTGCCAGGCCTTCAACCTGGAAAGCCTGCTGAACCTGCTTTCGCCCCTAATGGAACCTATTTACCGCAAAAACGGAATAAATTTCAGCAAATTGGAATTGCTGGCAAGGACATTCACCGGTGAAATGGCCGGGGGAGTATCTTTTACCGGTAACGATCTGGAGGCTGAAACCATCGCCGTGCTCAAGGATCCGGCCAACGCTTCAAGGTTTATCCAGGAAATATACTTACCCTGGATAGAGGAATACATGGACTCAATCCAGAATTTGCTGAAACAACAGGGAATTAATATCGACAACAAGCTCCTGGTCAGGACCACTGACAGTAAAGTGCGTGGCTTGCCTGTCTATGGGATGGAAATTCGAATGCCGATGTTGAACAGGCCGATGGACGCCTCCAAAAACGGCCCTGCAGACACATCTTCCATGCAAATTATCAATTACCCTTTCAGGATGACCGTGGTTAATGACATGTTTGTCTCGGCACCCAACGACGCACGGCTTGCAGAGCTTATTTACAAGGCCCGGAGAGCCAGAAAGGCAGCCCCACCAGACTGGCTGGCCCGCTATCAAATAGACTTGCAGGCTTACCTGACCTATATCGCCAATCTGCTGCCCTTTCAGGACCTGCTGCCGCCGATTCCCCATAATTTGGGCAATTCAGTAAGTACGATTCGGCTGAATAATGGCAAACTTGCCAGCAAAACTGTTATAGCCGTCAAGGACCTGAAAACAATGGTTGGATTTTTTAAACAGATCGGCAAAGCCGCGGCTGCCGAGACTGATATGGCCGGAAAACAACCAGCCGGCAAAACATCTTCCCCACAGCCCGAGAAACCACTTACGGCAGCTGACCTGGTTGACAAGGGCAGTCTGTTTGCCACTTATGGCAATTATAAAGCGGCCATTGCCTACTATAAAAAGGCAATCTCCAAAAACCCCTCAAGCAGCGAGGCCTATTTCAACTTGGGCCTGGCTTATGGCGAACTAGAAAAACTCGACCAGGCACTGAAAGCCCTTGACAAAGCGATTCAACTTATGCCAGATAGAGCTGTTTATTATTACGGTCGGGCAAGAATTTTGCTTCTGGCAGGCCGCAACCATGAGGCAAGGGCTGACTTTGAAAAGGCTGCCATTATGGGAAATCCGGATGCCAAGCAATATCTGGCCGAACAAGGGGACAATTAATACCGGACGGTCGACGCTAATAACTTACACGAAGATCAAAAGACTGAAAATATATTGATTTCATACCTGACAATCCAGCCGCCTGCCTTTATACAGGCGGCTATTTTTTTGACAGTCAGGCAACCTTTCACTTTGAGCGGCACACCTTCGTCATGATCAGCACTGCTAAATACTAATATAACTATTATAAGATATTATAACCCGGATTATGGACTTCAAATGCCTACAAAAGTGATTTCATTGAATTTTTACATAGCAAGCATATATTTGTTTCCGCCCGTGCCTTTACCCGAAAGGAAAAGTTCAATCGGTG
>JALVQM010000288.1:0-7192 GCA_027025615.1 Desulfobacteraceae bacterium
ACTGCCTGTATCTAAAAGCCCAGTTCCTGCTGCGGGCCCCGGATATGCTGCAACGAAGAAAAGCCCGACTCAATGTGCAATTTTTCGATGACCTTCTCCTGCGCGTTCAAAGTGCGCTTGATTCATCCGGCGGAAGCGACCTTGTCCAGGTTCTGCAAAAACGCTATCATGCAGCCCTGGTGGACGAGTTCCAGGATACCGATCCAATCCAGTGCCGGATTTTTACCAGGCTGTTCAGCCATTGCCTGTTCATGATCGGTGACCCCAAGCAGGCGATCTACGGTTTTCGAAGTGCGGATATTTTTGCCTACCTTGAAGCGGCCAATAACGCCCGCAGGCGTTATACCCTGGTCAGAAACTGGAGATCCAGCCCGAAGCTGGTGGAAGCGGTAAATTCCCTGTTTGCAAATCATCCTAATCCGTTTGTGTTTTCAAGGATTAAATACCATCAGGCCGAAGCGGCTGTAAAAGACCGTAAAAATGAAGAACGCTCCGGTGGCAGGATAAAGGCCGGCTTGAAATTGTGGTACCTGTTGCCGGGCGATGAGATGATCAAGCCTGTGACCCGTGATAAGGCATCTGATATTATCCTGGAGGCGGTTGCCGGAGAAATTGTGAGACTGATCGATGAGCAGGTATGCCGGGGCAACCACATAGCCGTGCTGACCAGGACCAATCGACAGGCCCTGTTGGCCAAAGAGGTCCTCATACGCCATGGTGTGCCATCAGCCCTGTTTTCCAGCGGAAATGTTTTCGACACCAGGGAAGCCTGGCAATTGTTCTATTTCATGGCGGCAGTGGCTGAACCATATAATAATTTTTGGGTAAAGGCTGCTTTGCTGACCGATTTTGTTCGTCACCCGGCTGCCTTGAGGACGGTCAACCAGGAGCTGGAGCAATCGGAAACAGATGAACCCTGGCAGGAATTTCAGACTGCCAATAAAATCTGGCGCAAAAATGGATTCCTGGGCATGTTCCAGCAATGGATGGCAAACCGGAATGTAAGGCAACGCCTGCTGGCACAACCCGATGGACTACGGCAATTTACCAATATTGTCCAACTTGCAGAATTGTTACACGATGCTGAAACCAGGGAAAACCTGACTGCGGCAGGGCTGGTGGACTGGCTGGCAGCCAGAATAATAGAGCCGGACAGCGCTTCGGAAGATCAACAGTTACGCCTGGAAAGCGACAGTGACAACGTGTTGATTCTTACCGCTCATCGCAGCAAAGGACTTGAGTTCGAGGTGGTTTTTTGCCCTTTTCTATGGAGCGAACCAGGGGGAACTTTTTTGGACGCACTGGTTTTTCACGATCCGCAGCGGAACTGGCAACTGGTAATGGATCTAGATCCTGAACGGGATTCAAAAGCGGAACTGGCGGCGGAACGTGAAAGGCTGGCTGAAAATCTCAGGCTGATCTACGTATCTTTGACCAGGGCCAAACAGAGCTGTTATCTGGCCTGGGGTATGATCAGCAATACTGCCGACAGCGCTTTGGCTTATCTCCTGCACGGCAGTGGTCGAGATGAAAGTCAGGCGGCCCCTGAAAGCGTGATGGAGCGGTTGAAAAAAATTAAACCCCCGGAGTTTGTCCGGGATCTGCAGTTGCTTGCTGAAAACAGCCGGGGGAGCATCCTTGTGGAAAAAATTCCTGAAACCGCCAAGGATCTTATCAGGCGCCCGGATAGCGTGGTATCCTGGAAAGGGAGCAGGGTTTTCCGGCGCTCAAACCTGGAAGTTATGCGGATTGCCAGTTTTTCATCGCTGGTGGGACAGATGCAAAGAGATGAATTTGACCGGCCCCTGCTGGAGGAAAAGGATTCCAGCTCCGGGGAAGATGCGGTCCTGGCAGATTTTCCACGGGGGCCCCGGGCCGGCCTGTTTTTCCACGAGATCCTGGAAAACATGGACTGGTCCAGGCCTCCTGCGGCGGATCTTGAGCAGTTGGTGGAAAAACACCTGTCCGCCTATGGTTTTGCCCCTGACTGGAAACCGGACATCGTCAGGATGTTAACCAGGCTGAGGGAGCTGCCTTTGCCCGGGTTTGGCGATCCTTTTTCCTTGGGCCGTTTAAAAGCAGGCCAATGGGTCAACGAGATGGAATTTTACTTGCCCTTAAAGCCGATTGTATCCAACGATCTGAAGGCAATTTTCAGGCGCCACGGTCATGACATTGCTGATAAATTGTTTGGCCGGCAAATGGAAAAACTCGATTTCTCACCGGTACAGGGGCACCTGCGGGGATTCATGGATATGGTTTTTGAACAAAAGGGACGGTTTTATCTGGTTGACTGGAAATCGAATGACCTTGGACCTACGGCTGAAAATTACAGCCCTGACAGGTTGTTGAAGGTAATGGCCGAGGATTATTATTTTCTCCAGTACAGCCTTTATGCAGTGGCCCTGGACCGCTATTTATCCGCTCGAGTGGCCGATTACAGCTACGATAAACGATTTGGAGGGGTGATCTACGTGTTTTTGCGGGGCATAGCGATGGAAAATGTGCCTGGAGACGGATTTTTCCATGTGCGGCCGTCACCTGACTTTATCCAGGACCTGGGCCATAACATACTGGAACAGCGGTGATTATTCTATGCAATACCTGAAAAGCATGCTGGAATCAGGGGTGATCGAATACCTGGATTATGCTTTTGCCGGCCTGCTGGCACGGCGTTTTGGTGAATCCAGTCCGGAGGTTTTGACAGCCGCAGCCCTTACCAGCCAGGTAACCTGCCAGGGGCACGTCTGCCTGGACCTTGACGACCCTGGCTACCAATTGCCGGATGCAGATTTTGAGCACTCCGTGCCAGGCTTCATGTGCGAATGCCAACGTTTGAAACGATGCCTGGAAAAAAGCGTTGCTGTAGGATATGAAGACGAATATAAGCCATTAATAATAAGTGGTAACAGGTTATATTTAAACCGCTACTTTAACTATGAAATAAAGGTTGCCCAACACGTTGAACGGTTGTGCTCGGAACATCCCGATGAGCCGGACCCGGACCGGCTGGCCCACCTGCTTGGGCGATATTTTGGCAACCATGACAAGCAGGGGGTAAATTGGTCCAAAGTAGCGGCGGTCACTGCGGCCTTGAAAAAATTATGTATTGTATCCGGTGGTCCCGGAACTGGCAAAACATACACGGCAGCACGGATTGTAGCGGTTTTGCTGGAAGGTCTGCCCGGTAAAATGCAGCGCATATTGTTGGCCGCACCAACCGGAAAAGCCGCTGCCCGTCTGGAAGAATCCTTTAAAGAAGCCGGAGATGAATTTAAACTGCCCGCTTCGGTCAAGGATGCTTTCCCGTCCAGGGCATCGACAATTCACCGAATGCTCGGAATCAGGGCTAATGGTGAAAGGCCGCGTTTTAATGCATCGAACCCCTTGCCCGCGGATCTGGTATTGGTGGATGAATCTTCAATGATCGATCTTGCCCTGATGCATTGCCTGCTTGAAGCACTTGCCCCTGACGCACGTTTGATTTTGCTGGGAGACAAGGACCAGCTGGCTTCAGTTGAGGCGGGTTCCGTACTGGGCGATCTGTGCGGCAAGGCAACCAGGGTATCTTTTTCAAGTGAATTTGCCCACAAAATTGAAAAAATCTGCTCTTTTAAACTGCCTCGACAGTTTTTGGAAACAGGCCCGGGGGGATGTTTGAATGATCACCTGGTTTTCCTCACCAAAAGCCATCGCTTTGACCCTTCAGGTGGCATTGGTGCCCTGGCAAAAGGGATAAATGCAGGTCGCAGCGATGATGTCATCCGGATGTTGTCCGATTCCGGCCAGTCCAGCGTACGCTGGATTAAACCTGGTTCGGGACTTGTCCTGAAAAACCTTGTTCAGAATTATGTTCTGGAAAATTATGACTTGCTGTTTAGTGCCGAAAACCGGCTTCGGCGCCTTCAGGCCCTGGAGCGATTCAAGATTTTGTGCGCTGTAAGGCCGGGTCCTTTCGGTGTAGAAAGCCTTAACAAAACGGCCGAAGCTGCGGCCCTGAAAACAGGTTTGATAGAGTCGAGGTATCTGGATACATGGCCGTGGTATCCGGGCAGACCGGTTTTAATTCTGCGAAATGATTACCGCCAGCAGTTGTTCAATGGCGACACCGGGGTAACAGTTGCACAGCAAAACCAAAACGGCGGCACTGATTTTTCGGTTGCGTTTTCAACTGCTGAAGGAAATGTCAGGCAAATTCCCGTTTCCAGGCTACCTGACCTTGTGACGGTTTTTGCCGCCACTGTTCATCGCAGCCAGGGATCTGAGTATGACAAAGTGTTGATCGTTCTGCCGGACAGGGACAATCCCATCCTCAGCCGGGAGTTGCTGTACACGGCAGTTACCCGGGCCAGGGAGCAGGTTGTGATATGGGCTGATGAGAAAATTGTGCTCAATGCGGTTCAAAAGCGGTTGCGGCGTGCATCAGGGCTCGAGAGACGTCTCTGGCATTGATCCTGAACAATTGTTATCCAACATGAGTTTCAGCTTATAAATGGAAAGGAGCGATTATCAATGATGAAGGCGGTAATACGGGGTACCGGGCGCTGGCTGCCTCCCAGGAAAATTTCCAATCACGACCTGGCTCAATGGATGGAAACATCTGATGAGTGGATCATTCAACGTACGGGAATAGAAGAAAGGTACTGGGTTGCTGAAGAAGGGGGCATGGGCGCTTCTGACCTGGGCCTGGAAGCCTCCCGTCTGGCACTTGAAAGGTCCGGATGGCAGGCCGATGACCTTGATTTGATAATTTTCGCAACCCTCAGTCCGGATTACTTTTTCCCTGGTTCCGGCTGCCTGCTGCAGGCCAAGCTCGGCCTGAGAGATACGCCGGCACTGGATATACGGCAGCAGTGCACGGGTTTTTTATATGGTTTGGCCACAGCAGATGCCTATATCAGGAGTGGAATGGCACAAAGGATTCTTCTGGTGGGCGCCGAGGTTCACAGCACCGGTCTGGATGTTTCGACCCGCGGGCGGGACGTCAGTGTTATTTTTGGCGACGGTGCTGCCGCGGTTTGCCTGGAAGCTGTGGAAACCAGCGATCAGGTTGGTGTGCTTGCGGCAGGCCTGCATGCCGATGGAAGCATGGCTGAGAGCCTGATGACCGAGGCCCCTGCATCCTGTTGCAATCCACGGATAAGCCGGGAAATGTTGCTTCAGGGCAAACATTATCCTTACATGGATGGCCGTAACATTTTCAAACTGGCCGTAAAACGGCTGCCGGAGGTGGCCCTTGAAGTAATCGAAAAAGCCCGGATGGAGGTTGAAAACGTAGACCTTTTTATACCCCACCAGGCAAACCTGAGAATCAACCAGGCCTTTGCCAAGGCCATGGGACTAGGCAAAGAACGTGTTTTCAACAATATACAACGATACGGTAATACCACCGCGGCCAGTATCCCCCTGGCCCTGGATGAGGCCCTGGAACAAGAGCTGATCGGTCCCGGTTCGACGGTAATGTTTCTTGGTCTGGGATCCGGCCTGACATGGGGAGCGGTTCTTTATCGCTTTATCTAGTCCGGCCGGCTGTCCAGCAGGCGTTGCAGATGAACTCTGACCAGGGGGTCCTGGTAATCGATTTGCCGGTCAGGGTTGCTATTTTTAAGGGCTATTTTTTCCCTTATCTTTCCGGCAACAGTTTTGCCAAGCTGCACGCCGAACTGGTCAAAGGGATTGATACCCCAGAGATAGCCTTCCATGATTGTCCTGGCCTCGTAAAAAGCCAGCAGTCTTCCAAGGTCTTCGGGCTGCAGGCTTTCCAGAATGATAAGGGAACTGGGGCGATTGCCGGGAAAATGACGAGCAGGGTCTTCAGGATTCGGTTGTCCGACCGCCAGGGCGGTAGCCTGGGCCAACATGTTGGCCCACAGTTCCTGGTGGTTGGTTACACCCTGGTATAGATTGCTGTATTCTGCGTAAAAGGGGCGCAGAATACCTATAAAGTCGATGGGAAAAGGACGTCCCTGGTGAGCCAGCTGGAAAAAGGAATGCTGGGCATTGGTTCCCGGTTCACCGAAAATAACCACGCCTGCCGGCTGTTCGAGCAGCCGGCCGTCGGCTGTTGCCGTTTTACCGTTGCTTTCCATGTTGAGCTGCTGGATGTGGGCCGGCAACCTTGACAGCAATGTGCAGTAAGGAATGACGGCCTGTTGCTGGTAACCCAGAAAGCTGGTGTTCCAGAAGGTTGTCAGGGCGGCAATCAGGGGCAAATTATCTTCTTCCGATGCACCGGCGGCATGGCTGTCCATATCGTGGGCGCCTTTAAGAAAGCGTTCGAAAATGTCGTAACCCAGATAGAGGCTCAGGGGAACGCCGCCGACAGCCGAAGTGACACTGTAGCGTCCGCCGATGAAATCGAACATGTGAAACGTAGCCAGTACCGGCCTGTCCGGATCGTCACCCGGGCTTCCCTTGGATGTTACGGTAACCATGTGGCGGGCGGGGTCAAGGCCCAGTGACTCCATCCAGGTACTGACCAGATTGGCGTTTGATAAGGTTTCGACAGTGGTGAAACTCTTGGAGATAATCACCCAAAGGGTGGCTTCAGGATCGATTTCGGAGGCGATCAGACCAAAATTGTGGATATCGACATTTGCAAGAAAATGAATACTTGTCTTTCCGTCGGAAAAAGGTGCCAGGGCGGTTGCGACAAACTCGCTGCCAAGGTGTGAGCCGCCGATTCCGATGACAACCACGTGCCGGAAGGCCTTACCGGTCGACCCCTTGATTTGACCGGAGCGCACCTCCGAGGCAAAGCGCTTGATCTGGTTGCGTATCTTTGCCAGTTCTGCTGTTACGTTCATGTCTTTATACAACAGCCTGGTGTCTGAAAAATCCCTGGCGGCAGTATGCAGGGCCGGGCGTTTTTCTGTCAGGTTGGCAACCTGTCCCTGGACCGTGGACCGAAAACGTTGCAGGACATTCAAGTCGGAGGCCATTTGAAACAAAAGGTCCATGACGGTTTTATCCAGGCGCTGTCGGGTAAAATCAAGCAGAATACCGGCTTGGCGGCGGGAAAAGTCCTGCCAGCGATTTTTGTTTGAAAGCAGGTTCTTCAGATGGAACTGAGGCTGTCCCATGCGTTTTGCTTCCCGGACAAGGCTTTCGTAAACCGGTAGCTTTTGAAAATATAAATTCTGGATGGGCATTTGATTGCCTCCTTGTTTTTTTAATTTTTCCTGTCCTTGAC
>JALVQM010000288.1:7202-13744 GCA_027025615.1 Desulfobacteraceae bacterium
TGATAATGCTTTTGAAACATGACAACCTTGCCGGCCGGCATTTTTGAATTTCCGGTCACAACTACGATTACCGCCAAAACAGCTTCCCGGTTTCCGGAATTGGATATGGATTGAAATTTTTCGATGAAACCTGTCAGCGAAAAATCTGCCGGGGTGACTTGTCCCTGTTGCCAGACGGCTTTGAAAATTCCGCTGTTTGCCAGGCTTGATGTTAACAGGTCGGTCAGCATGTCGGCCGGCGGTACCGCCCACAGATGCCTGCTGCTCAACTTTACACCCGAGTCCGAAAGACGGACCATGCGTGTTGTTCTCAGGATTGTAGCCGCTTTGAAAGGAACTATGGCCAGGGTTGCTTCCAGGCGGGGTAATCCTTCATCAAGGGTGACCGCGGCGGTTTCCAACGTATGTAGCTTTGGCGATTGCTGCATGACAGGAGCCTTGAAACAGCCCCAGCAGACCATGGTTGCCATAAGCCAGGGTATGATACCAATTTTGGAGCGCATCGATGGTTTCCTTTCCCCCTATTGGTCAGATGGTGGTTGGGCAAAGATGAGCTGTGAGGGCTGATCTGATAATTTTTCTATAAGCATGTTCAAATTTCGGGCTGCAGTATCTATGCGTGAAAGGGTGGCTGCAAACTGAATGCCGGCCGCATCGGTTGCATTCTGGGTTCGGTTTATCATTGCTTGGGCTGCTTCCAGAGTTGAATCAAGGCGTTTAGCTGCCTGTTCCAGGTGTTCCAATATGTTTTCCAGCTTTCCACTGTTTTGGCTGACCAGGCTGTCAACCTTTGCCAGTGTACCTTGCAACTGGTCGACCCTGCCGCTTATATCTCCGGCGGTTGTTCTGAATGCCTGGGCGGTTTGTTCCAGTTCTGAACTCAATTTTGCAGAGTTCAGGTCCGTGATGGCCTTGTTGGCGGTTTGCACCAAGGTGTGAGTGTCTCGAGCAAGCAGGTCCAGGTGTGATTTTTCCAGGTATTTTTCCATCATTGCCAGGTTGTTGACCAGCTTGTCGGATATTGTTTCAAGCTCAACCTTGTTCAGGGCCTCGATAAGATCGTCTATTCCTTTGAAAAGCTTAGATCTGTCAGAGGCTACTGTTGGAATAACCGGATAGGCTGGTTTGAAATTCAGTTCAGGTTTGACAACAGGCTCGCCAGCTGGCAGGCGTTCCAGCTCAACGAACATCAAACCGGTGATTCCTACAGATTTCAGCTGAGCAACTATGTTGCTTGTGTCCTTGTGAGGCTGGATCTCTGATTCAATTTTCAGCACGACCTCGATGAGATTTTCATCAGGGGCAACCGATATCCGGTCTACCCGGCCGATAGAAACACCGCGATATTTAACTGGCGAATCTTTTTCCAGGCCTTGGACCGACTCATCGAAATAGGCTACCACCAGCCTGCCTTTTTCAAGGTAATCAGACATGCCGAGCCAAATAATGGCAATAATGATTACGGCTATGCCAATTATCAGGAAAAGCCCTACACTGAATTTGGTTTTTAAAGAAGCCATGGTTCAGATTCCCGGGTCAAGGATTTGGCTTGCGGTTGAAAAAGCGCTGAACCACAGGATCGTCACTGTCCTGTTTCAACCGGCGCGGGTCGCCTTCGGCAATGATTCCATGAGCAGTTTTGTCCAGCATGAGCACCCTGTCAGCAATTTTCAGGATGCTTTCAAGGTCATGGGTGACGATGATCATGGTAACTCCAAGGGTTCGATTAAGTTTGAGTATAAGCTGGTCAATCTCGGCTGATGTAACCGGATCAAGTCCTGCTGTGGGTTCGTCCAGAAAAAGGATTTTAGGGTTCAAAGCCATGGCACGGGCCAAGGCGGCCCGCTTTTTCATCCCGCCACTTATCTCGGACGGGAAAAAATTGGCATAGTTGCCAAGGTCTACGATACATAACTTCATCCTTACCATTCGGTCAACCGCCGACTTGGGCAAAGAGGTATAACTGGTTATTGGAAGGGCGATGTTTTCGGCAAGGGTCATGGACCCGAACAGGGCGCCTCCCTGAAACAGGATGCCCATTTTGCTCAATGCTTGCTGGAAGTTTTGGCTGTTTCCCGTAGTGATATCGATTCCATCGACAAATACTCTTCCCGCAGCCGGCAGGTTGAGCCCGACCATGTGCTTCAGCAGGGTGGTTTTGCCACAACCGCTTCCACCTATGATCATAAATATTTCACCGGCACTGACCTGGAAGTTTATGTCATCGAGGATAATCCTGTCCTGGAAGGCAGCTACCAGGTTTTGAACTTCGATTATGGGCTCTGGTTTGTTTTTTTCCATTTTACCAGTAACTACGAATAACGGCAAAGATTGAGTCAAACAGAATAATCATGAAAATACTTGTAACAACGGACGATGTAGCGGCCTGTCCAACGGCCGAGGCACCGCCACGGACCTGGAACCCGCGCAGACATCCAATCCAGGCGATTAAAGTAGCAAATACCAAGCTTTTGGCCAGGCCCCAGACAAATTCGAAAAGAGACAGGGCGCTTATGGTCTGATTGATATAACTTCCCGGCGTCAGGTTAAGCAGGCTGACGCTGATAACCAGTCCGCCTAAAATTGCAAAAAGATCTGAAAAAAGGGTCAGCAGGGGAATTACTATCATGCTTGCCAGCAGGCGCGGTATGGCCAGGAAAAGGGTAGGGGAAAAACCCATGGAAAACAGGGCGTCGATTTCTTCTGAAATGCGCATTGTTCCAATTTCGGCGGCGAATGCGGAACCTGACCGACCGGCAACCACTATGGCAGTCATGATGGGGCCCAGTTCCGAAACCATGGACAGAGCTACAAGAGAAGCCACGTAAATTTCCGCCCCGAACTGGGCTAACTGAAGGGAAGAGACAAAGGCCATGATCAGGCCGAGTAAAAAGCTTATCAATCCCACTATGGGCAGGGCGTCTACCCCGGTTTTCTGCATCAGGGTCAGCACATCACCCCAGCGCAACATCCGGGGATTAAGTAATACGTGCCAACAGCAAATTGCTACCGAACCCAGAAAAGAGACCATGTACCGAATATGGTTCAGGCTGGTTAAGGTGGCTTCTCCCAGACGCACGAAAAGGTTGGGCTGCCTGGGAGGTTTTATGGGTTCGCAATGATGAGGATCGTCAATATCGACCAGGGAGAGAATAGCCTGGGCGTCTGCAGGCAGATTGCGAACCTTTAAATCAATGTTTTGTGATTTGCAGCGATCCCTTAACTCGGCAATTATCATCGCGCCGTAATCATCGAAGTAAACTACGTCTTGCATATCGAGACAGAACGAAGATCCGGAAGAGATATTATTAAGGTCGTTTAACAGGTTAACCAAAAGGGGGCCGGCTGTTTTGTGATTTATACGGCCTTTGACAAAAATAACCACGCCCTGTTCATCGTGCAGGGTGTGGTACAGGTCGGCATTTTTTGTAGGTGCGGCCGTCATCCTGGTGACAAGCTATTTCCCGCGCCAGCTTTCGATACTCAGCGCGTGGGATTCAAGCGATGAAAACGATCGTGTACTTGAAATCGACCGTGATAACAGGGTTTGAATTTCATCGATCAATCTGCAATTGTCAGCGCATCCAGGGAATTCATCACGTGTGGGACATTTTTTGCACGGACTTTTGACAAGATATCCAATTTCAAAATCAAAACAGCGCTTATGATTACCGAATTCCCAAGCCATACAGAAGGTTCTCCATTAAATATTTCAGCTCAAATTAGCACACCTTTTTAGTTTACACAATGGAAAGCAACAGGAACCTTTTTAGCAGCTGTGTGGTGAATTATTTTTGTAGTGAATGTTGTTTGTTTCTGGTTATATATTGATAATATTTAAACATATTGGCCATGGCCTTGACCGCCCGCTCCGGGGTTTCATAATAAACTGCTTTGAAAGACGAAGCGGATTTGTGGTAGACGGTCTTTTTTTCGGCATCGGCCAGAAGGCTGACACCGAAAACCGGCTTGCCCGTGTTTTCCATTAATTTAATGGTATAATTGATATATTCATCTTCAAAATCTCTGAACATCTTTAAGACTTGCTCCAGTGTCGTTTCGCTGGTCTCCGGATCGGCCTTGCGAATTGAATCTGCCAGGCGGCTGATGAAAAGACTACGGCCAAGAATGCCAAGATCGATAACAGCATCACATCCGCTCCAGTTTAACAGGATTGCAAGGATTTTTTTGGGAATTGATGTGTCCGGTTCCCCAACAAGGTCGACTGGATTGGATTTGCTCCAATAAGGTGGCAAGATATCGTCAATCCCGGCAATAACCGTACGATCCAATTGAGGTATTTCGAGTCCGTATTTTTCACAAAGGTCGGCGGTAACAACACCCCATCCACCACCAAGGGTCATAATGGCCACGCGCTTGCCACGAGGCATGGGCAGGCTTGAAAAGGCCGCTGAAAGATCAAGAAGGTCCATGGGGTATTCAACCTTGATGATTCCTGCCTGGCGGCACATTGCTTCGAATACCCTCTGGTTGGATGCCAGGGCTCCGGTATGACTGGCGGCAGCCCGGTTGCCGGCCGATGTCTGCCCGCCTTTTAGAAGTACGATGGGTTTCCTGGAGCTTAAGCGCTGCGCAATTTTGAAAAAGCGTCTTCCGTTGGTTACATTTTCAAGGTAGACCATTATTGTCCTGGTTTTCACGTCCTTCTCAAGGGATTCCAGGTAATCTTCCATACAGATCATGGCCTCGTTGCCGCTGCCGGCAAAAGCCCGAATACCGATGGCCTGCTGTTCAGCAAAAGCCAGCAACTGGGTGCCCATGTTTCCCGACTGGGCAATTACTGCCGTGGAGCCGGCACTGGGGCGTACTGCGGTACCAGTGCAGAAAAGTCCGATGTGCGGGTTACAAATGCCCATGGTATTTGGCCCCAGAATGTAGATCCCGGCTTTTTCAGCAGCGGCAACGAGTTTTCTTTCCATTTCCCTGCCGGCGGGACCACTTTCGCCGAAACCGGATGATATCAGGAGAACCTTGTTGATACCTTTGCGTTTGAACTGTTCAAGCAATTGCAATACATTGCCCGCCGGAATAGTGACTACAGCAAGGTCAACGCTGGATTCAATTTCTTCTACAGAACGATACACCTTACGGCCTGCAATTTTCCCACCTTTGCTGTTGACAAGATAAACCTTGCCCCGGAAGCCGCCGCCGATTGTGTTTACCGTCAACATGTGTCCCCATTTACCAAGCTGGGCTGAGGCACCGATAAAAGCCAATGAGCGGGGATGAAAAAACCCATGAATTATGTGACTGGGAACAGGCTTGCATGGCAGGTGTTTTTCAATTTGTTCCGGATTGAATCCCAGCAGCGCGTCCACCGCGGTAAGCTTTCCGGCCGAGTCGATTATCAGGGGATTGATATCCAGTTCTGCAAGTTGGGGGAAGTCATCGATGATTTTGCATATGGCGGTGATAATTCTTTCCAGACTGTCAAAGTCAATCGGTTTTTGACCGCGAAAGGCACCCAGGATCCCGGATCCCCTCAACCCGGCGATCATTTCTGAAATATCATCCCGGGTTACAGGTGCCAGGGAAAGGGAAACGTCATCCAGGACTTCTGTGAATATGCCTCCCAGGCCAATCAGCACCACCGGTCCAAAGTGCGGATCACGAAACATGCCGAGCATAAGTTCGCGATTGCCGCTGACCTGTTTTTGAACAAGTAGATCCATATTGGACGTTGATTTTGAAAGATCGTTTGCGGCCTGCAAAAGCTGGCGGGCATCGTTAAGGTTGAGTTTCACCAGGCCACTGTCTGATTTATGATGCACTCCGGGTACAAGAGCTTTCAGGACAACCGGAAACCCTAGTTTTTCTGCCGATTGGACGGCATCTTCAGGGCTTGCCGCCAAATGTTCTTCAACAACCGGTATTCCGTAAGCTGAAAGAAATTGCTTGGCCTGGTATTCATTGAGGCTGAACCCAGTGTTGGATGCAAGGTTTCTTTTGATGTAACCGAATGCGGACTTTTTAAAATTGTTCAAACCCGGCCCCTTTATTGTATTGTCTGTTCAAGTAATTCCTGAGTGGTGCTGGCTTTATCAGCAAAAACCTCAGAGAGTGTAATCTGCGGATAAACTTATATTATAATTGACCCGGATTAACTAATTGTCGGCAAATCCAACCCAAGTGCTGCCCAGTGTCAGGGTAAGCCAAAATTAACGTTAACGTCAAGGTAAAAGTGCATTGAGACAGCCGACCATCACCGAGAGGAGCGACCGGTCAAGGCAAACTAAGTGTTTTATTGCTGAATTGGAGGTCCTACGGAAACTTCCAGGGGCACATCAGCCTGGAGGCCGAAGTCGTCGAAATAAGTATTCTTACTTCCATCTCCGAAGGTATGCAGGCCAATCTCGGCCCTTTCCGGCAGGCCGTTTGCTGGACTGAAAAAGATGCTTTCCACACTTTTTACTATGGTGTCAGGATAGTCATTGTCCCCGACGATAGACACGGTTGCAACAGCCGAATTTATGGTGTCCCATTTAATCAATGTAAAATAGTCGGTATCGGCGGTCCATGGT
>JALVQM010000289.1 GCA_027025615.1 Desulfobacteraceae bacterium
GTGTGCTTTCTGGCATGATCGGCAGCGCTGATAAGAAAATATTTTTTGCTTTGTTAAATTGGCCCTGCCTGCTGTATAAGCTTCCTAAGCATATCGTTGCTTGTAGTTGTTCGGAAATATTTTGTTTTGAAGACTTTAGTGCTTTGTTAAAAAATGTTTCAGCTTTCTGGTATTGTTTTTCGTCTGTTAGAATTATACCCATACTTGTTAGTAAATAGCTATCGTTAGGAAATTTAACTAACAAACTCTTCAAGATTTGTTCTGCCTTGTTGGTTTCACCATTAGCTAATAATGCTTTATGAAGATAGAATTTAGAATTTATGTTGGATTTATTTGTTAATGCTTTTGAAAAATATGTCACTGCCATCGGGAAATTATTATGATCCATCATAATAAGACCCATGTTATTGTAGGCGCGCATCCTATCCTTTCCCGGAGTCGGTGAGGATTTATCAAGGGAGCGCCGACAGAGTTCAAATGCTTTTATAATATCGCCTTTTTGTCGATAAATAAAGGCAAGATTAATATAAGGCCTGCTGCTTCCCGGAGCTTTTTGCAATCCATCTTCCCATAAACTTTGTTCTGTTGCCCATACACGATTGCGTTGAAAGGTACTGAGAGCAAATTCAAAAACAAGTAAAAGACAAAAACAGGCGAGAACTGTACGTATAAATATTTTTTGAGAATTAAAATGATCAATAAGCCATACCATACATGCGGCGGGAGGAACAAAAATGAACATGGAGGGAAGATAGTTTCTATGCTCAAATATCAGCTCCAGAGAAATGAAAGATGATTCAACGACATGGTTTAGGAGAAAATAAAGGATTGCAAATGCGGATAGTGGGTATTTTTTATAAAAAAGTAGAGGGAAGATTGTAAGGATAAACAAAAATATTAATGCAATAACCGTGGAAAACGGAGTGGTTAATGAAGTTGAAACAAGAATATCATGATCTAAAGAAAAACGATTGGGCACAGGATAGAAGATTTGGGATAAATAGAACGCTATAATTCGTGGTTCCGTAAGCAGTCTTTGAGTAAGAGTAAAACTTCTCTGTTCATAGCCCGAAATAATTGAGCTTGCATTTCCGCCGGTTAAAATAAAGAGACCTGCTGAGGCAATAATAAGACAAAAAAATATGGAGTAAAGCAAATATTTCCAATGATATTTCTGCAGTATGTTAAAAAAAATAATTTCAAGCAGTATGATCCCCGCAGGCAGGGTGATGGCGTTTTCCTTGGACCCAAGGGCCAAAATAAAACAGCAGAATGTCAAGGTAAAATAAAGTGTTTTGCGGGTTGCTGAGTTGTTCTGGAGCCGTGCTTTGAGGTAGAA
Organism: Desulfobacteraceae bacterium; assembly: GCA_027025615.1. Classification (GTDB taxonomy): domain Bacteria; phylum Desulfobacterota; class Desulfobacteria; order Desulfobacterales; family Desulfosarcinaceae; genus JALVQM01. The sequence continues at coordinate 1,340 of JALVQM010000289.1, forward strand.
AAAAATAGCTCCAAGGTAAAAAAAACCCGCTAAAAGAGCCATACGTTGAACAATATAGGTAACCGCTTGTGTCTGTATTGGATGCAGTGCCCAGAGCATTGAAGCCAACAGGGCTATGGCGGCCTCTCTGCCGGTCCATTTATTTTGAAGGCGTGGTGTCTTGAACAGGAGGAGAATTGTCAGGTAGAGTAGCGCAGAAACACAAAAATGAAGAAAGATATTGAATACATGGTAACCAAACACGTTATCCTGCCCCAGATACCAGTTAATTGCAAAACTTAAGCAGGGAACCGGCCGAAACAGGGTATGGGGATTCCTGGGATTTGCAAAAAAAGTCTGGCCAAGGGAGGATGGAGAGATAGTGTCTATATGCAGAGCTGAATTATTTACAATATTGGGGAAATCATCTAAATGCCAACCGGCAAACCAGGTATTGCTATAAGCCAGAAAAATAGAACTAACAAGGATGAACAAAGCCCATCCTTGTCGCTGGAACCATGGAGTGACGTTTGGAGGGGTTTGCATGTTTGTTTGGAAGATAAATTAATAACAATATTGCGTTATTAAGGCGGGCTTTGCCTACAACCCTGTAAACTGTAGGAGCCAGCCCTGTAGGCGATCATAACCTACTTATGGAATTAACTGCTATCGCGCTGCTATCGCCCGCAGGGGCGGGCTCCTACGCTGTGCATAAAAATTTTCTTGTTTTTTTTATGATAGGAATTCAGGAGTAAGGCACTGAATCTCTGTCAGCTATTGGTGCCTGTTCCAGCTTAGCATTGCTGTGTAAGATGGGAAGTATGTAAGATTAACAGTTTGATCCTTAGGAAAAAATAGATATTGCTTCAAATAACAAAAGGAGCAGGCGCCGTTTTCGGCACCTGCCCGCAATTTGCATTTATAAGTAACCAGATAATGTTACAGTTACAGGGTAATGGTGTAAACGTTACCATTCCATTTTGCAGAACCATTCTGGTAGGTTTGGGGGCACCGACCTGAAGCATCAGTTACAGCAATCTGATAATTTCCATTAGCATCAGGAGCTATAGCAGCTACAGTGTTATTACCACTCAGAGTGATGGTCTGGGAACCAGGAAAGGCAACAGCGTTACCTCCACCATTGTTAAAGGATTGATTACCTGGAACGGCAAAATAGTCGGCCAGTGCTCCGGCAATAGCCTGGGCATCGCTTTCAGCGGCTGAACAGAAGGCTTTGTCTCTATACGAGATATAGTTGGGGATGGCAATCGCCGCCAGGATACCGATAATGGCAATAACGATCATCAGCTCGATCAGGGTGAAGCCTTTTTCATTGTGGTTGAGTCGCAGTTTTTTCAGTGTCATGTCGTTCCTCCTTAAAGGATTTTATTGGGGGTTTAAAAAATATCATTTAACCAATTTGTCCTTCTTAAAGCATATGGCGTGCCACATCTATTATTTTTTTTAAATGTTTTTTTGTTTCTTTTTTTTCAGCAGGTTATAAAAGTTATTCTCGCTATATGTTCAAGAAACACCAACTGGCTGCCTGGGTGATGCATCCCCTGCCGTGACAAATAATGTTTACCGGGTGACAAAAAATGTCATATAGTGTCAACAGGTAATGCTCTCAGGAGGATCGGAAAGGTTTTTGGTTTGTTTAAAGGGTTAAAGTCTAATATTATCAGTACATTGATCGTTGTTGTCGGGCTTGGCATGGTAATGACGGTTGTTGTCACCACAGTGTTCTGGGAACGTGATATCCTGCAGCGTGAGGTTATCTCGGTCCGCAATCAACTATCTTTATTGTATGGAACGTGCGGAAAGCAGATTTCTGCTGATGATTCAGCTGATTTTTCAGGCAGCAGTAAGGAAAAACTGGCAGCCATCGTCCAGGCCACCGGCGCCCTGGTCGGTCGTGTTTCCTTGCAGGGAGAGGTAATCCGGTTTCCTGATTCCGGGGAGGAAAAACAACAGGTCAATCTCAGGAGGGTTGTGCAACAGGCAATAGCTACCGGCACAACACAGAAGCAGTTGTTAGGCCCCGGATGGGGATTCATGCTGCCGGTGAATAAACAGTTAGGTGTTGCCGAACCTATCGTGCGGCATGACAAGGTGGTCGGCGCTGTTGGAGTGCTCATCCCTTTATCCCAGGTTTATGCCTCCCTGGCAGGGGTTTACCGGATTATTTTCGTCTATCTGCTGGTCAATCTTCTTGTTCTGGTAGTGATCGGATTATTTAGGTTCATGGCGATAATAGTGCACCCTGTTGAGAAACTGGTCCGCATGACTGATGCCTATGAAGAAGATGGGGTTCCCTTTTTGTCATTTCAATCGGGCGGGCAGTTTGAGCAGCTTTCCCACTCCTTGAATAAAATGCTCGGACGCATTGAAACCGATCGGAAAAAATTGCAGTCAACAGTAGATTCATTGCAGCAGGCAAATGCTGAACTTGTTGCCACCCGTAGGGAGGTTGTTCGAGCGGAAAAACTTGCCTCCGTGGGCAGACTGGCCGCGGGTCTTGCCCATGAGATAGGCAATCCGATCGGGGTGGTACTCGGGTACCTTGAATTGCTTAAACAACAGGATCTTGATCCCATGGAGAGAGAGGATTTCGCCAATCGCAGCGAAAATGAACTTCAGCGGATTAACAGCCTGGTCCGGCAGTTGCTCGATTTTTCCCGTATCCATGGCGGGAATAAAGAACGCTTTTCCCTGCATGAACTATTATATGATATAATAGAGCTAATGGAATCCCAGCCCCTGATGCGGGCAATACAGATTCGCGTTGATTTTTCTTCACCTCACGACCAAATCCTGGCCAATGCGGACCAGATACGGCAGGTTTTTGTTAACTGTTTTTTAAACAGCGCTGATGCCATGGAGGATTGTGGCGATGGCGAAAAGACTCTTACCATTGCAACACGGAAACTTGCCGCAGATGATGATTCATGGATTTCTGATAAAACGAGCACAGAGAGAATAGAAGTCTGTGTTACGGATACTGGCACAGGGATAGAAGAGGAAAACATCGACAGTGTATTTGATCCCTTTTTTACAACAAAAGAACCGGGCAGGGGAACCGGACTTGGCCTGTCGGTTGCCTATTCAATTGTCGAGGATTGTGGTGGAACCATGAAGGTAAAAAGCAGTGCCGGCAAAGGGACAACGGTAATTGTTATCTTACCTCTTGCTTAAAGGGTTTTGGGTGGTCATCCCCCGAGGTAGTATTCGGGGATCTATGTAGATGACTGGCCCCAGGATGTTCACTCGATTCCCGACCAAAAGATTACGGGAATAACGAGGTGGGAGTGACTTCGGGAACGACGGAATGGGAAGGCCTGGGGATGACTGGATGTGGAATCCCACGGCAATGACAGGACCGTGATATAAAGTGAT
>JALVQM010000290.1 GCA_027025615.1 Desulfobacteraceae bacterium
TTATTGATCCGGTCATGGCGCCAGGGAAAAAAGTGCAGTCCATCGGCAATCTGCATCGAAAGGTCCCTCCTGGAAAATCAAGAAAGTAGATTAATTTCAGTTCCCAAAATAAATACCACGGATGTGATTGTATTTAAAGCATCTGCTGTTAATATCAAAAGCAGAAAATTCAATGTCGGTGCAAGGATTGATAAACATAGAGGGGTTTGAAATCTGGATAAATTGTGATTGTTATTAATTAAATACACAACAACTTGTGTTTTCACGTGAAACGTATGCTAATACTTTAAAGGTAACGATAAAACTCTGTGGATAATATGTTGATCTTATAACAAGTAATTAGTTGATAAAATACCGATGGCTCTGGTCAAGCTGCGACAATGAATTTCTTTGACAGCATCCTGAAAACCAACTATATCATAAACTATTGTCCGCCAAGAACTACAGTAAGTGTACCTATAGTATGCGCCTTCGAATTATGGTCAATTTTATAGACAAAATGGAGGATCCTTACCATAATGACGGCAGACCTTTCCATGGAACTAAAAGAGATCGTTTCTTATTGCAGAGACTTGGATATTTTTGAAAATCGATGTTCAACAGACGATTTTTACGAAGTCGTTTTTTACAATAAAGACCTCTCACATTGGATAAGGATATTGGAAGCTTTCCTGGGACCAGCCCGCAAGTCAGCAGGCCAGGAACCCAGCAAAGAGGATCTGGAGCTTACCGCAGACAGTGGCAGCATAAGGATAGAACAAACATTGTTCGAAAAAAAGTTTGAAAATGGAACAATAATTGCCAAACTTTGGCCATGGAAAGACGGTGTACACACTACTCTCCGGATGGCCATGCTTCTCAAGGGTTGATTGCAATGGACAGCCTACTGCCCCTGTTAAAAATGGTTCCGGTTGTCGTTGCGGCCATCTTGTTAGGAAACTGGTTTCTTAAAGAAGTAAAACAAGCCAAGCTTGCAAAAAAACCATGGTATACACCTTATCTTACTTTCCCCGGTATAATTATAATAATTATAATTTTGTTACCCGTCCTGCTGCGTGTGTTTGGCGGTTAAAACTTTTATCGCCTTCCTGAATGACATGCGAATAGACAAACTCTTCGTCACCCAAGATATAAGTGACCGTAAAGCAGCCCATAAACTTGTCCAGGCCATTGGAATTGAGCCTGAACTGATTGAAGACCCCGGCTTTGCCTATCAGTGGGTAAGGAGACATGCCGATCCTGTTATAACTGGCAAAAAAGTCCTTTTGCTGACAGAAAACAAAGGTTCGTTTTTAAAAAAATGTCCCGGAACAAGCTATTATACCTGCTGCGGATATCAAATTTTATACATGGCAAGTTACTGCTCGATGGATTGTGCTTATTGCATATTGCAAGTCTATTTTCATCCCCCGCTTTTGCAACTTTTTGTAAACCACGAGGCAATATTTTCAGAACTTGACAAAAGTAAGGGCCTGCTGGATTCAAGACGCATTGGAACAGGTGAGTTTACAGATAGCTTGATCTGGGAACCGTTTACCGACCTCACTGAACAGCTGGTGAACTACTTTGCGGATCAAGACAGGTTGGTGCTGGAATTGAAGACTAAGACCACAAACATACGGCGGCTCAAGTCACTGACTCATAATCGTAAAACGATAGTAGCCTGGTCGCTTAATACTCCAGAGATCATTAGAACCCTTGAAAAGGGGACGGCGTCTCTCGAAGCCAGACTCAAAGCCGCCTGGCAGTGTCAGCAGTGGGGATATCCTCTTGCTTTTCATTTTGATCCAATGGTCATTTATCCCGGATGGCAGCAGGACTATAAAAGGGTAATTGAGATGCTGTTTGAAAGACTGAACCCGGAAAACATGGTTTGGATAAGCATGGGAACTTTTCGCTTTATTCCCGCCCTTAAAAGTATAATCCAACGCAGGTTCGCTGATACCACCCTGGTATATGGTGAATTTATTCCCGGTTTGGATGGCAAACTGCGCTACTTACGCCCTTTGCGAGAAGATGTCTACTCAAACATGGCTGAATGGATTCGCCAATACGCTCCTGAAGTTGCCCTATACCTATGCATGGAAGACGATTGCATCTGGGAAAATTCCCTGGGATTTAACCCTGCAAGTTGTGGTGGCTTGCCGGCTATTCTAGATCAGGCCGCATTGGAAGTCTGTAACTTGAAATGAAGGCATTGCTCAGCCAAACTATTAAAGCCGGTTTAACAGCGGTCCTCTTGCTCTTCATTCTGTCTGCCGGGATTGGTGAATCCGGTGCAGCTCAATATTTTACAAGGGTAAAGCAGGTAATCGACGGAGATACGATCAGACTCTACAATGGGCGGCTGGCACGCTATATTGGGATCAATACCCCTGAAATCGATCATCGGACAGGTGTAGCCGAGGCATATGGATTCGAAGCTATGAGCTACAACCGGGAGCAAGTTAAGGGTAATAAGCTTCATCTCGAGTTTGACAGGCAGCGAGCGGACCGTTACCATCGGTTGCTGGTGTATGCCTTTAACTCTGAAGGCCGGATGATTAATGAACTGCTGCTGTCGAAAGGTTTGGCTCATCTATTTTCCCATCGCTTGAACACCATGTATTTTCAACGGCTGCTCAAGGCCCAGAAACGTGCCATGGAAACCAAGCAGGGTATATGGAAATTTTGGTCTGAAACAGGGAAGGGCCCCTATATCGGCAACTTGGTTTCCAAGAGGTTTCACTTGCAAACCTGCCCCGTGGGAAGGAAAATCGCACCAGCCAACCGATGTGTGTTGCCCTCAGCCTGGGAAGCCTATTTCATGGGTTTTTCTGCATGCAGGGTCTGCCAACCACCGCACATTTTTTACCATAAAGCCTCTCAAGGGGTTTTTTACAACAATGATATCAGGCCCAAAAAAGCAAGCCCAAAACGACTGATAAACTTAACTATCCAGGGCGCAGTTACAAAGTGCCGGACCGAAAAATAGAAAATCCGCTGTAAGTGCCTTGATAATTTGCAATTACAGCGGATTTTACTCTTTCAAAAATTTTTCTTGGAGGGCTAGCTCTCTTTTTCCGACTTGACTTGCTCTATAATTTTTTCAGCTAGTTGTGCCGGTACTTCATCGTATCTTGAAAACTCCATGGTAAAAATTCCACGGCCACCGGTCATTGATCTAAGGTCAGGTGCATAGGTCAGAAATTCTGCCATGGGTACTTCCGCATTTATCACCTGGTATTTACCGGCACTGTCCATTCCCAGGACTCTTCCGCGGCGACCGTTTAGATCACCCATTATATCTCCCATAAACTCATCCGGGGTTGTGATAGTCACCTTCATTATGGGTTCCAGCAAGATAGGGTTGGCCTGCTCGGCAGCCTTCTTGAAAGCAAGGGAGCCGGCTATCTTGAAAGCCATTTCAGACGAGTCTACAGCATGGTAGGAACCATCATCAAGGGTTACCCTGAAGTCGACACATGGAAATCCGGCCAGTACTCCTTTCTGGGAAGCTTCAACGATTCCTTTTTCAACCGCCGGTATATATTGCCGTGGAATTACACCACCGACAATTGCATCCACAAACTCAAAGCCTTTGCCGCGGGGCAGGGGTTCCATGGTAATCCAGCAATCTCCGTATTGACCATGACCGCCTGTTTGCTTTTTGTGTTTTCCCTGAACGCGAACTTTCTTTTTGATGGTTTCGCGGTAGGGCACTTTCGGGGGAGTAAGGACCACTTCCACGTTGAATTTGCGTTTAAGTTTTTCAATAGTTGCTTCAATGTGGACCTGTCCACAACCCGAGATGATAATTTCTTTGGTTTCGGACCTGCGTTCAAGGGTAAGTCCAGGGTCTTCTTCCAGAAGCTTTGACAAGGAGCTGAAAATTTTATCTTCATCACCCTTGGATTTGGGCCGCAAGGCAAAGGAGATAAGGGTCGGCATGGGTTCTACAGCTTCAAACACTATTTTGCTGTCTTCGTCACACAGGGTGTCACCGGTTACCGTTTCCTTTAATTTTGCCACTGCAACTATGGAACCGGGGCCGGCACTTGAAACCGGTTTTTGTTCCTTGCCGGCGATACTCAACAATTGGTTGTAACGTTCACGTGTTTCCTTGGTTGAATTATAAAAATTGCCATCCCCCCCAAGGGTACCGCTGACTATTCGAAAAATTGACAGACGGCCCGCATAGGGGTCAGCCACAGTCTTGAAAACAAAGGCTGAAAATGGTTCGTCGGGGCTTGGTTTACGTTCTATCTGACTGTCATCAGCAGGGTTTTTCCCGATACGCGGCTTTGTTTCCAAAGGTGAGGGCAGGCAGGATACGATGAAATCCATAACCAAGTCTATACCGATATTTTTGGTCGCAGCCCCACAAAGAACCGGTATAAAAGTCCGCTCCAAGGTACCCTTTTTCAAGGCAGCCTGAATTTCCTCGTCGCTTAAAGATTCTCCTTCAAGGTATTTTTCGATCAGAACGTCATCTGCTTCGGCCACGTTCTCGATCAAGGCCTCCCGTTCCGTTTCCACCTGGTCCTGCATATCAGCGGGGATATCGACAACCTTGGCCTTGCCGGAAGCATCATATACGTACGCTTTCATAGAAATGAGGTCTACGATTCCCTTGAAATCTGCTTCAGATCCAATAGGCAGCTGGGTTATGATTGGACGTGGCTTTTCAAATGACTGTTGCGCATCTTCAAAGGCCCTCTTAAAATCA
>JALVQM010000291.1 GCA_027025615.1 Desulfobacteraceae bacterium
AGCTTGAGTTACTTGGTGGTTTCAGCTACCGGAGCCCGGCCGGAAGCCTTCGGCCGGGTTGTGGTGGAAGCCCAGGCCATGGAAAAGCCTGTCATCGCTTCATCTCATGGTGGCAGCCTGGAAACCGTATGCCACGGCACAACAGGCTATCTGTTCAAGCCGAATGACCCCTTGGATTTGCGTCGGAGGTTGGAACAGTTGCTGGCAGAAAAGGAAATTGGACGCCTTATGGGAATCCGCGGACGTAAAAGGATACTACAGCGTTTTACGATAAGGGAAATGTGTCGGCAAACCATGGATGTCTATCGGCAACTCCTTGTCTTTTCAGGCACAGCAGATCGTTGATGCATAAAGACGGCCTTCAGCCAGACTGCTTTGTGGTCAGCAGCTTTTCAAAATAGGCGATTGTCCTTTTTAGTCCCTTTTCCAGACTGGTGACCGGTTCCCAGCCCAGCACTTTACCGGCCATGGTTATATCCGGCTTGCGTTGCCTGGGGTCGTCCTGGGGCAGGGCCTCGAACTTTATTTTTGATTGTGATCCTGTAATTTCGATCACTTTTTCGGCCAGTTGTAAGATAGTGAATTCAGAAGGATTACCAAGATTAACCGGTCCTGTGAACCGGTCTTCTGACTCCATCAGTTTCATCAGCCCATCGATCAGGTCATCTACATAACAGAAAGACCTGGTTTGGCTGCCATCACCGTAAATGGTAATCGGCTTGTTATTCAGGGCCTGGACGATGAAGTTGGAAACCACCCTGCCATCGTTTGGATGCATGCGCGGGCCATAAGTATTGAAAATCCGAGCCACCTTTATCCGAATTCCATGCTGCCGGTAATAATCGAAAAAAAGGGTTTCAGCGCAGCGCTTGCCTTCATCATAACAGGCCCGCGGGCCGATGGGATTTACACGACCCCAGTATGATTCAACCTGGGGGTGGACCTGGGGGTCACCGTAAACCTCACTGGTGGATGCTTGCAGGATTTTGGCCCTGATGCGTTTGGCAAGGCCTAGCATGTTGATAGCGCCATGGATGCTTGTTTTGGTGGTCTGGACTGGATCATGCTGGTAATGGATGGGTGAAGCCGGGCAAGCCAGGTTGTAGATTTGATCGGCTTCCAGGTAGAGGGGGAAAGTAATATCATGACGAAGGAACTCGAAACGCCTATTTTCCATCAGGTGAAATACATTGGCCTTGGTTCCGGTAAAACAGTTGTCAACGCAAATAACTTCATGGCCTGCATCAAGCAACTTTTCACAAAGGTGAGATCCAAGAAAACCACATCCGCCTGTGACCACTACTCTTTGATTTAAGTGCATAAGAATTCTCCCTGGGGGGACTTGACGGTTTGAGTATTTGAAAAGGTATATTTGTTACCCGGGTAAGGTCGGAAATACATTGCCTGGCGGGGGGTACCGGTGATCAAACCAGATCCTGAAACAACATCAGCCTTGTCTTTCACTCTATAAAGCCGCGGGCAGTTGCCAGGATTATAATCAAAATTGTAATCCCGGTTCAGTATTAGGACGCTGTTGGCCATCGTTCTTACTTGTCCCGTGTGATATCCCATGCCTTGTCCGGCTGGATTGCAGCAAAGATTGATTTGAGCTCGATGTTGAATATAGGCGATGGTTTTGGCTATAGTATTGGCATGTGACTTATCAGATAGATCAAAGATTCTGTGGTCCATCTGAGGACAAGCGGCGCTGATTTTTTTAAAAATTTGTTCAATGGTTGCCGTTTCATTGAAAGCCGGCATCAGAGCACTAAGCCTCATTGCCATTCCAAGCCCTATATTTTGAAGATATTGAAACTGTTATACCACTGGAATGCGGGCAAACCCTATGTTAATCTTCCTGTGATGTCAATGGGTTTGATGATTATTATATCCGAAACCAATCCCACGGGGCTTGATCGCCGCTGATCACAGATACGGTAAAATACTATGCAGGATAATTCTTAAATCATAACCAGGATCAAGTATAGTGAATATGTAAGAGCAATAATGCCAAACTGTACGAGAATCAATATCAGCCGTCTCCAGTATTCCGGATTTTGCTCAATAACTCTACTCATAGCTAAAGACGGTAGCCGTATTCTTAACAGGGCAGGCTGGGCGTAACGACCAGTATGGCCATTGTACTCTGAAAACACTTCAACCTTTGGATAGATGGCCTGAACATTACAACCCTTTTAAAAGCTTGGACCTTATTACCAGGTTCGACCTAACTTGATGCGTTTTAAAGCAGCATAAACCATTTTCTGATCAGGCCATTACGCTACAGGTTTTTCGCTTGCACCTGGAGGATCGAACCTGATATAGCAAATTGCAGCCTGACGGTATATCTGGTTATTACAATTGTCCTATGGCCGGAAGCTGTCAGGATTTAAGGTTTAAATTGGTGATAGATGCCGGGGACGGCTTGTGAAAATAAATAAAAATCGTTGAAATAATGCTTTCAGCCCATTTCGGGGGCGGCGAGCGCCTTTTCGTTGACGTTTGCCTTGCACTGGCTGACAAGGGGCACAGCATTTTGGCTGTTTGTCATCCTGATTTTGAAGGACCGGCCCAGCTTGATCATCCTTCTATAACCCGGGTGGCCTTGCTGTGTCATTGGGATTGGAGCCCCATGGCCAGGTTCAGGCTTAAATTGCAGGTGGAGCGTTTCAAAGGGCAGGTTATTTATACCCACATGGCAAGGACGGCAGCTATCGGTGGCGACGTGGGACACAAACTAGATCTTCCAACGGTGGCCAACCTGCATAATTACGTCAATTTGAAATACTACCGGCACATAGACTGGTTTTGCCCTGGAACTAATGACCAAAAGCGTGACCTGATCCATTTTGAAGCCTGATTCTGAACAGGACTGAGCCGAAATGAAAGGTTATGATAATGCCTGGACAAATCGCCTTGATCTGTGGGCCCTGATTGCAGCTTCCCTGATACCAGTTGGGATAGCCATTGGAACTACTGTCTTTGAGGCATTGACAATATTGACTGACCTGTTTTGGATTGCCGGTATTCTGGTCAGCTCTGGACGCCCACGATTGAAGTGGACAAAGTCAAGCTTGGCAGCAGCCCTGGTGTTCTGGCTGTCAACTATCTGGATAAGCAGATTTATTTCACCCCATGCCTCTTTGCATGCCTGGTTACATGATTTTGCCTTTGTTCGTCATATTATTTTTGTTTTGGCATTGATGGATATTGCTGACCGTCTTCCGGTGGTCCGTTTCCTGGCATATGGACTTGTTGCCGGGGTAATCTGGTCGGCTGTAAATACCCTGGCGGCCTTTACCATTGGGTATGACCTGGTGGGCCATCCTGCCGGGCGTTATTCCGGCAAACTAAAAGAGGCCGCCAGGATAGGGGCTTTGTCTGCCTATGCCGTTCCCATGTTTTTGAACTTGTCAATCAGCCTTTTCCGCAATGATAACAAAAAAGCTCTCTTTTATCTGATCATAGCGGTAACAGCCTTTGCCCTTCTGTTGAACAGCGCAAATCGTACTGCAATCTTAGCTTCTGCCGCCGGGACGGTATTCGGTCTGTATTATTTGTTATGCAACCATAATCGTTTGTTCGCTAAGGGGTTGATTTTGTTTCTATGTGTAATTTTGGCAGGGTCGTTGTTCCTTGGCTGGAAAAAGATATACCTGGGATCCTTGTATGACCGGGTTTATATTTGGAAAATCAGCTTTGCAATATGGAAAGACAATCCTTTTGTCGGTGTAGGGATAAGTTCTTATAAGCCAGCCTATGATACCAAACACAGTTCCGGAGAAGTAAAACCATATGTTGCCCCTAATGGCGTGGTTTATCATTCAGCACATCAGTTTCATGCTCACAATATTGTGATGCAAATTTTAGCCTGTACAGGTATTTTAGGCTTGACCGCCTTCAGCTGGCTGTTTCTTAAGCTTTGCAGGCTTGTATTGGCAGCTTCTTTCCCTTGGCGGGAGGGACTTGTTACCTGGCCTGTGGTTTTCCTGGTGATAGGCATTGCAGGCTGGAATATTTTTGATGCCTTTTATGCCTGTATCTTTACTTTCCTGGCGGCCTTGACCGCTACTGCACCGCCTGCTGTACGAGGCTGATTTCAGCTTGATTTCTGAAGTCTGGAAACGGGTTGTTGAAAATCTAGTTACAGGTGTGTGTTTCGTCAGTTAGTGCCTTGATTTCACTTTCACTCAGGGCCCGGTCAAAGATCTGAAGTTCATCAATCATACCGCCGAAAAAATTGCGTGGTGCAGTGCTACCCCTGGCTCCTATTAAAAGACGACTGGTGTTGGCCCCTATGGCACCGGCCTGGGAGCGGGAATAGACCTGCCGGCCATTTTTGTAGAGAACCTGCTGGGTTCCATCGTAAACAGTGGCCACGTGGGTCCAGATTCCGGATGAGACGGGAAAGGAGTTTCCGCCGTCCCAGTACCAGTGGGGACGCCAGGCATAGTTTACGTAACCGTTAACCACCCTTGCTTCATAGAGGTTTTCCTTGTTGTAAATGATGTTTTCACCGTTGGAGCCGTCCCATTTTATCCAGGCTGCAACAGTCCAGTTGCGTCCGGCAGGATCAAGGTCGCCGTCGGTTGGATCTCCAATGTCCAGATAGCCCCCACTGTTTGCGTTCTGGCGGGAAAAAATGCCTGCCCGGCACACTTTACCGGTGCTGGTATCAGTCTGGGTGGGCAAGCTACCGCTCCCTTGTTGGGCTGCTCTTCCGTTGTTGCCTCCTGAACCGGAATCGAGCACTTCGCCGGCACTGCCGTCCCAGGGTGCGTTTTCCATCTGGTAATGGGCCAGGGGGCCGGTGTAACAGTCTCCGGGGCATGTGGGGCGGGTTAGCTCGTAAAGCTGGGTTACATCCTGGGAGGAAAGCTCCCTTTGAAAAACCATGACTTCATCAATCAGTCCTACGTAACCATGGTTACCGTCGGGATAATAGCCACCAATTACGAAAGTTTCGGCATCGTGGATATTAGCGGTGGGATGATCGGTCCTGTTTTGCTTGAGAGCACCGTCCACGTAGAGCCTTCCACCGTTGGCCTGGCTGTATGTATAGACCACGTGGTGCCATTGATTGTCGTTGTATGTCTCAGATGCGTAATCTATCTGGCCGCCCCGCACCCCGCCCTGGCTGGTTATCCAGGCCCGCAGTGTTCCATCTGTATCATAGGCAATGGCGGTGCTCCAATGGTAGTCCCCGCTTGAGTTGGAAAATTCGACAAGGCGGGGGTAGCCGCTTCCGCCACCAGGAGATTTGAACCAGCAGGCCAAGGTAACCTGATCGGCAAAGGCCATTTTGTCAGAACCGGTCAAAACGTCGCTGACGATACGGTCGTCCCCGCCTGAGAAAGCCGCAGCCCGGCAGATTTTACCGCTATGCACCCCGTGGACAGTTCCGATTACGCGTCCAAAGTGTAGCGAGTTGCCCAGGGAATCGATGACATCGTAATTGACTCCATCCCATGTTGCGCATTCATCAAAACGCCATTGGGCTTCCATGCCTGCAGTGTAAGGAGCGGCGGCGCCTGAACCGGATGCGGGGATGGTTACAGTGAAAGTTAGTTGAGCCGTATTGCCGGAACAGGAAGAGTCAGTGGCAGTCAATACGAAAGTATATGGTCCTGTTCCGGTGGTGGTTTCGCCGTTTTTGCGCACCGTACAGGAGTCAGATCCAATTTTGGCTACCTCGAACCCGTTGGCTCCTCCGGTGTCAAGGCTCCAATTAATATCTCCCACGTGCCCGCCGCTTACCTCGAAAGTTTCCTGCTGGGTTGCATTTGTCCACTGGATATCGGTTCCCGAGCCACTGGTTCGGATTATGCTCAATTCTGCGGTTACGGTTATGGATAAGGATTTGCTGTCGGTTTTGGGACCACCATCGGCCGCCGGGGTGGCGTCACTCAGGGTCACGGTTATGGCGTGTGTTCCCGGACATTGGTTGAGACTGCCGGAAAGCTTTCCGGTATAGGTGTGCAGGAAAAGGTCGCTGAAACCAGCATTGTCAGTCAATTCCCAGCGGTAAGGTGTCATACCTCCACTTGCCTCCAGGGTCGCATTGTAGCTACCTCCAACTGTTCCTGCTGGCAGGGAAGAGGTGGTGATACTTGGATTTGAGCCGCCTGGCCCGCATGGTGCTATCCCATAGCAATCCTGGTCGGCGCAGTCAGTGTACCCGTCTCCGTCATCATCGGTGCTGTTACTACAGCCATTGGGAAAGGTATTTTCAGCAGCCATACCGCTTCCGGAACCGCCACCGCCGCCACCTCCGGTGCACAGGCTGCCATTGAGATAGGAAAAAGAGGTGGCACGTACCAAATCATCATAATTCGTGCCGCTTATCTTGTCAGGCGATTCGAATTCTTCCGCCGGTGAGTTTCCGTTACGGCCATCGAAAAATCCATTGGTACCGTCGCTGTCCTGGGATCCGCCGCTCACCAGAACCCAGGCCTGGGCCGAGGGAGTGGTCCCGTCATGGGTATGGACAAGGTTTGTATCAGGACTGGTTATGAAACCCGACAGGCAAAAAGTGCAGGGGGCGGTTGCACACAGCCCGTTCAGGGTTGTGCGAATCATTTCACGATAAACGCCGTAGCGGACCGGATTGTTCCAGGCATCATTGGCTGATGCCAGGCCGATGGTGGCGTAAGGCACTTGGCCTATATATGAAGTGCAGGTATCGTCAGTCGGAGGAGTTGTCCCCGGGTTACGGTTTTCCTGGCCGTCACCGTCGGTATCCGGGCAGGGACACCTCCCGTTGGCAGCTAAGTAGCCCTTGATGGAGTAGTCGATTTTTTCGAGGATGGCTTGTGATTTCTTAATCTTTGCCGATTTTATCAATGAAGGCAGTACGGTTATAACGATGGACAGAACGATTCCCACAATTACTATTACTATGGCCATTTCTATCAGGGTAAATCCTGATTTGTTAAATAAATGGCGTTTCATGGTGAGCTATCCCGGCGTTTCAAGTCAGCTAGTCCGATAAATTCTTTTTGAGTTTTTTTTCTATCTCGGCAAAAAGATCCTGTTTTTTCTTTTCTTGCTGTTGCTTGAGAGTTTCAATTTCCGTATTTATCTGGCGGCGCTTGGCATGGAATTTCTCCAATTCCTTTTCAAGGCCTGCAGTATTGCTCGTGCGTGGCAGTTGCTCCAGTGCAAGATGATCATTGATTGCCAGGCGGAGTTCACTGCCACTTTTAATTTCACCTACTATTCCAAGCTCAATCAGCCGTCGGCTGATTCGACCGGCTTGTTCCAGAGCCAGGCCAATCATTGAAGCCACTTGTTCAACAGTGGGCGGTACCTTGTTAAGATGCTCAAGAACCCTGATGGCGGCAACAAAAAGATGCCCGCTCTGGTAAAGGCTGATACCAGTCATTTATCTTTCTCCATAATGATTTATCGGCTAAAAGGGGTATAACTTTAATTTCAGTCAATCCGGCGACTTGACAGCTCTATATCAGAAGAGTAACATGACCGAAATGATTGTCAAGCGTTTCGGCAAGTTGCTGAATTTTCGAAATCTAGTTCCACTTGGTCTTGACTGATTGTGGTTATGCCGCCTTGACGGTTTCTGATGGATTCCAGGGCACAGAAGCCTGTATTGAAGCGTATCAACTCCTGCGATACGCAAAAAGGTATCGGGCTATTTGCAATAACATTACGGCATGGGGGGGGATAGGATGACCGAGATAATTGATGTAAAGGGAAGAGAGATACTCGATTCAAGGGGCAACCCTACCGTTGAAGTAGACGTAACCCTGGCCTGCGGAGCAGTTGGGCGGGCCGCGGTTCCTTCCGGGGCGTCCACGGGAACCCGAGAAGCTCTGGAGCTGCGTAATAAACGAGCTAAGCGATATGGTGGCAAGGGTGTTGCCACGGCGGTGAAAAACGTAAATACTACCATCGCCACGGCAGTAATCGGCATGGACGCAGCAGATCAGATGGCTCTTGACAAGGCCATGATAGAACTTGACGGTACTGTCAACAAGGCAAAGCTGGGGGCCAATGCAATTCTTGGTGTATCCATGGCCGCCGCCCGGGCTGCAGCCCAGGCCTACGGTTTGCCGCTTTTTCGCTATCTTGGGGGGATAAATGCCCGCAGCTTGCCGGTGCCTTTGATGAATGTTGTCAATGGCGGGGCCCACGCAGGCAACAACCTTGATATTCAGGAGTTCATGATCGTGCCTTTTGGGGCCAAGTCAATTGCCCAAGCGGTGCAAATGGGAGCTGAAACATTCCATGCCCTTAAAAAGATTTTGTCAGCAAGAGGGCTAAATACAGCCGTGGGTGATGAGGGCGGCTTTGCACCTGATCTTGAATCCAATGAAGAGGCAGTAATCCTTATAATTGAAGCCATAGAGACAGCCGGGTATACCCCAGGCAAGGATATCGGCCTTGCTTTGGATGCTGCTGCCAGTGAATTTTTCAGCAAAGGCCGGTATAATCTGAAATCGGAAAACCGTAGACTGACCGCAGAACAGATGGTGGATTACTACGAACAATTGATTGACAAGTATCCTATTGTTTCAGTTGAAGACGGGTTGGCAGAGCAGGATTGGAAAGGTTGGGCGATGATGACCGAAAGATTGGAAGATACCATCCAGATCGTGGGTGACGATATCTTCGTCACCAATCCCAAGATTTTTTCCAAGGGAATAGACGAAGGAATCGCCAACTCCATTTTGATCAAGCTCAACCAGATCGGAACCGTAACCGAAACCCTGGATACGATTGAGATGGCTCGCCAGGCAGGCTATACAACTGTTGTCTCACACCGTTCCGGTGAAACCGAAGATACTTTTATTGCTGACCTGGTGGTGGCAGTCAACGGGGGGCAAATCAAAACAGGTTCCATGTCTCGGACTGACAGAATAGCAAAATACAACCAGCTGATTCGTATTGAAGAAGTGCTTGGGACCGGGGCCAGGTTCTCGGAAGAGATTTTCATTGCCCATTAATGTGATGTTGGGAAACGTGGACGGCAAAAACAACCTGTAAAAGATTGTCGTTCCAAAAAACTTAAAGGCATTTATATTGGGGTAAGTTTTTTCCTTTTTTGCGGTGGAGTTTCAATTGGTTTCGAAAATTGGGCGTGGTTTGCGGATTTTACTTTTTTTTGTCATTGTCACGGCTTGCGGTGCCTTGCCGGCCTACTGCTATGTGCCTGAAGGGCCCCACCTGATAGCCCTGATGGCCGATGTCCTGAGCGGTCCCAAGCGGTTACGGGTTGTCCAGCAGGTTCGCGAAAATGTTTTCCAGGCTCAATTGGCAGACGGCGCAAATTCCGACGAGGGTAAGCTGCATAATCCAGGTAATGTCCAGGAACATGAGTCGGCCGCTCAGGCCTCTGTCCGGCCTCTGTTTCTTCAACATCCCCTGGAGTGGAAAGAAACCCTGAGTTTCATATTCCCGGACAGATTCCGCCGTGATGCCTGGATACAAGGGGTAAACCGGGTGGGGGTTATCAATGGCGAAAAAAAGATTCAAATCGATGCCGGTTATATCCTGCAATGGCCGACGGACCGGTTTAACGCTTATATTGTGCCTTTATTGTACCGCCGGAGATTTTTAATTCAGCGCAAGCTGGCCGAAAGAGGAGTGGATTTCAACCTTAGCAGTTTGGGCAGATTTGATAATCAGCTGGTATACGTCATAGGAGATGTCTTTCCCGCCCGTTCAGGTCCCCAATTATGGATCGACAAGCATAGTTTTTTGCCTTTGCGCTGGATTTTTCCTGACCGGTCAGGGCAACAAGAACAACAAGACAGCGGTGGACAAGATAATAGCTTTGAGATCGTATACAAAGGCTGGAAAAAACAGGGTGGGGCTTGGTATCCGGATTTAATAGAATTCTACCAGGGCCAACGCATGGTGCGCGCTATCCAGGTGATTGACATTTTGCCGGATGCTGATTTTTCGGAAGCTATTTTCGACCTGGACTATCTCGAAACGGTTTATAAGCGTCGTGAGACAGAAGATATACAAAAAAGCGGAAGTGAAGACCAAGACATGGAAGAGGTTCAGAAAGCTATAAATTCGTTTCACAATAAATTTAAAGATTGAAACAGATCTATAAACAGTCTTTTCACCACGGATTCTTTATGCTATCAACCCAGCCGGATACAAAAGTTGGTTGGACCCTGCAATAAGGAAGAGGATAGATGGGTAAAAACGCCAAGTTCATTTTCATCACCGGGGGAGTGCTTTCTTCATTGGGAAAAGGGCTGGCTTCTGCAGCCATCGGTGCCTTGCTGGAAAGCAGAGGATTGACGGTAACTATCCAGAAGCTGGATCCGTATATAAACGTTGATCCGGGAACCATGAATCCGTTTCAACACGGAGAAGTTTTCGTAACTGACGATGGTGCCGAAACAGACCTGGACCTGGGACATTATGAACGTTTTACCCATGCAAGACTGGGAAAAGACAACAACTTTACTACGGGCAAAATATATCATTCCGTTATCACCAAGGAACGCCGGGGTGAATACCTGGGAGGGACTGTCCAGGTGATTCCCCACATTACAGACGAGATAAAAAACAGCATTAAGCTGGTTTCGAAAGATGTGGATATTGTTATCGTTGAAATCGGCGGTACTATTGGCGATATTGAGAGCCTTCCGTTTCTGGAAGCCATTCGCCAGTTTCGAGCCGATGCCGGCAAGGAAAACGTGATTTACATTCATCTGACCCTTGTACCCTATATTGGTACTGCCGGTGAGCTGAAAACCAAGCCTACCCAGCACAGCGTCAAGGAACTGCGCAGCATCGGTATCCAGCCGGACATCCTTCTTTGCAGGACAGACCGTTACCTGTCCGACGATATCAAGGCCAAGATCGCCCTGTTTTGCAACGTGGGTACCGATGCAGTCATAACCGCCAAGGATGTTGATTGTATTTACGAGGTGCCCCTAATCTTCCATAGTGAGGGGCTGGACAACAAGATCGTGGAACTGCTCAACATATGGACCCGTACTCCACGGCTGGAAAACTGGGAAGAGCTTTGCCGGCAGATCAAGTCACCCGAATACCAGGTGACCATCGCCATTGTAGGCAAGTACGTTGATTTGACAGAATCCTATAAGAGCCTCAATGAGGCCCTTAGCCATGGGGGCCTTCCTCACAAGTGCAAGGTCAACCTCAAGTTTGTGGATTCAGAGACCATAACACCGGAAAATTGCTCCCGGATACTGGACGATGTCGATGGAATTCTGGTACCGGGCGGTTTTGGTTCCCGGGGCATTGAGGGCAAGATTTGCGCGGCCGGTTTTGCCCGTGAGAACAAAATTCCCTATTTTGGAATTTGCCTTGGAATGCATATTGCCGTGGTGGAGTTTGCCCGCAATGTAGCCGGCCTCCAAGGGGCCCATAGCTCGGAAATGGATCCTGACACCCCATATCCAGTCATATACCTGATGACCGAATGGTTCGACGATCGGACCCAGACGGTTCAAAAACGCAGCGTCGATACCGACAAAGGCGGCACCATGCGCCTGGGGGCCTATCCTTGTCGCCTGGAGCCCGACACTCTGGCTCATGCAGCTTACGGGATAGATGAAATATCCGAACGTCACCGTCACCGGTACGAATTCAACAACGAGCTGCGTGAAAAGCTTGAAGCCAGTGGCCTTGTGGTCAGTGGCATTTCTCCTTCAGGCGATCTGGTTGAAATAGTAGAAGTAAAAGATCATCCCTGGTATCTTGGTTGCCAGTTTCATCCGGAATTCAAATCGCGCCCCATGAATCCCCATCCCCTGTTCAGGGAATTTATCAAGGCAGCCCTCGATTACAGTGGATTTCGTAAACTCGAGTAAATCTTTTGCTTGACGGTTGGGCACCAAACACCGGCGTTCAGGCCGGTTTGCAAACAATTATTCTGCAGGCAAGTGTCGTTACTGCCCATCAATCCTTTTTGAAATAGCTTTTCCTATCCATACAGTAAGATTATCGACCGTAGGTTTTGAATTTCTGACGGGCTTGCTGTATCTGGCTCCGGTCGAGCAGCTTTGGTTTGCCGATTGCCAGACACTGGCAGTAGAGGCGGGCCACAAATTCTACCTGTTGGGCCAGATTGAAAGCGGCAGCAAGGTTTTTGCCGACAGTTACCAGTCCATGGTTTGCCAACAGAGCCGCGTCGGATTCGGTCATAACCCCGGAGACTTTTTCTGCCAGTTCGGCTGTACCGAAAAGAGCGTATGGCGCCAGGGGAATCTTCTCGCCTGCAAGACCGACAAGGTAGTGGATGGCCGGGATTTCAAGGTGCAGGCAGGCGCAGGTAGTGGCGTATGTGGAATGGGTGTGGACCACAGCCCCTATTTCAGGGCGGCTGCGGTACAAGGCCAGGTGCAGGAGTATCTCGCTAGATGGTTTGCCGCTGCCGACTTCAACCTTGCCTTCAGTGTCGATTCCAAGCACGTCGTCGGTCTTCATGGCATGGCATTCAATGCCGGTGGGACTTATCCAGATGAGCTTTTTTCCAGGGCATCTTGCGCTCAGGTTACCCCCAGAGCCTACAGTAAGCTCGGCCATTTTTTTCCCATATACAACCAGGGCCTTGCGGATATCGTCATGCATTTGTCTGCTCTAATCTGTTTTTTGTCTGCCGGCCCGGTCCACTATCTGCTCGGCCACTTTTTCTGCCGAGCGGCCGAACAATTCTTCCATGGGGATCCATTCCAGGTATTGATTCTGCCACGGGATACTGTTTTCCTGGACTATGTTCTTTATATGCTCGTATTTTCCACCTAAGGCCTTGATCTTGGCCTTAAGGTCCACTTCCTGTAGAAAGCCTATGTTGAGCAGCAATAAAAGCTCTATCTGGTTGGCCCGGCCCGGATCGCTGGAAATGGCCGGTATAACCAGGATACTGCGGTCATCTTTGCGCCCCTTGCCGATATAGACATTGCCTCGGCGAACGATAATCCGTTTGGTGCCCTTGAGGACCGGGTCTGATTCCACCCGCGAAGGCAGTTTGCTCAAAACGCCTGCCTTGCGCACTATTGATATGGTGGTTTCATCGGTGGGTTCACCAAGCACGTTAAGCCCATCTATGCGGTAAAGGATTGCCCCTTTGATTTCAGCCACTATCCTTTGCACATTCTTGAGTACCAGGATGTTGGAAGTCGTCAGCTGTTCTGATCCGATCCCGTAGGCTGTCAGGGTATCGAAAAGAATGCCTTCCAACTTTTCAACGATTCGGCTGGTGCCCACGGTGACCGTCTTGGCCTGATGCTTGATGGCATCCACTGGTCTGGCCATGGCCTTGATGGCTTTTGACAGCACTTCGAAGAATTTGCCGACCATGTTGGTGGCGGTTCCCTTGAATCCAAAGTCTAGCTCAAAGTCGGTTACAGGTAACCGGCCGCTCAGGTATTTCATCAGCAGGGTCAGGTCATCGAACTGGGCAAAGCCTGCAGGCATTCGCCCGGCGGCGACCCTTTTTCGAAAACCGGTGTAGAACTGGGCGATTTTTTCACGGAAACTTTTTTCCAGAAGCACTTCATAAATATCCAGACCCTGGCGGTTGCAATCGGCGATTACATTTTCCACCTGACGTCGGAAAGAATCAAGGAAAGCTGATCCACTGTTTATGGCAAGTGCGGCATAGTAACCCCATAGATGGCCGGCCAGGGTATTTAGAATCGGTGCAAGGTGGGCGGCTGTGGTTGGAACATGAAAA
>JALVQM010000292.1 GCA_027025615.1 Desulfobacteraceae bacterium
GGCATGTAGTGCTTTTCCAAAATGCAGGCACATTGAGAAGCTGAATGCATAACAGGTTGCGAAGATATCGCAAAGAGTCAGATGTTTTTATTGCATTCGGCCCGGTTGCGGTTGCAGTGTTCTGGTTTGGGGTTTTTTTGATCCCTTTTAATTTGTTTGTATATGTCTTTTAAAGACCGGGGCCAGGGCTGAGAGGTTCAACTGCCATGAGAGGTTAACCGGTTTTTGCCGTTGTAAAAGGTTTACAAGCGGTGCTATTTCCCCTAAAGCTGAAGAAAGGTCAGGGGCACCATTTTCAGACTCAAACCAACCACGCCCGGGAGAAACCATGGACAAGGTTCAAAGTTCGGTAGTTGCTACTGTGGACTTGGGGGCCATAGCCGCCAATGTGCAGGCTCTGCGTCGGATAACCGCTGCAGGAGCCCGGCTGTTGGTCGCAGTAAAAGCCAACGGCTATGGGCACGGGGCAGTGGAAGTGTCCAAGGCCGCTTTGGCCAGTGGGGCCGATGCCCTGGGGGTGGCCCGGATAGAGGAGGGTATCGAATTGCGCCGGGCCGGTATTGGTGCCCCGATTCTGGTTTTCGGCCCTACGCCGGGATTCTGGGCTCCCAAGTTGGCCGCTTACGCAATTACGCCCAGTGTGACCAGCCTGGAGGCGGCCAGGGATCTGAACGAGAACGTACCGGCCGGTAAGCAGCTGAGAATACATGTCAAGGTGGATACCGGTATGGGCCGCCTTGGGCTGGTGGTTGGTGACGGTCCCTTGGACATTTCGGGGGGGCCGGTGGAGCAGGTAGTTCGTATCCAAGGCCTGGAAAGGTTATCCCTTGAAGGTGTCTTTACTCATTTTGCTTCGTCTGACAGTGCTGACAAGGAGTATGCGTATCTGCAGTTCAAGCGCTTCAGGCGCTTTCTGGAAGCTGTGGAGAGAGCTGGTGTCAAAGTGGCCCTGCGCCATGCAGCCAACAGTGGAGCAATCATAGATATGCCTGAGACTCACCTGGATATGGTAAGGGCGGGAATAGCGGTCTATGGCCTTTATCCTTCCAGCGAGGTTAACAAAGACCGGATTGGTCTTGTGCCGGCAATGAGTCTTAAATCGACCATTGTTCATCTCAAGCAGGTTGAGGAAGGTTTTGCCGTCAGTTACGGCAGTACCTGGCTAAGTGAAAAACCTACCACCATCGCCACCGTGGCTGTGGGTTATGCCGATGGTTACAGCCGGGCCCTGTCCAATCGCGGACAGATGCTTGTCCGGGGCAGGCCTGCTCCGATCATCGGGCGGGTTTGCATGGATCTGACCATGCTGGACGTGGGCCACATTCCAGGGGTCAAGGTCGGCGACGAAGTAGTCCTGATAGGTTACCAAGGAAATGAGACCATTAGTGCCGACCGGTTGGCCGGCTATCTTGGCACCATAAACTACGAAGTGGTTTCAGCCTTGACCAGCCGGGTTACCAGGGTTTATCTCCCATGATAACCCGGTAGGCCGGATTTTGGTTCAACGGTTTTCCAGGCGCTGTTTTGCCTGGCGTATTACTTCAAGCAGGCTGGCCACCTTTGGCTCCGGCTGCTGGCAGGAAAGTGCTGCCAGATCATCGGGGGACATGATTTTCTCCAGGTACTTCCTGACATCGAATATTTCCCACCAACAGTCGAGTGTTTTGAAACACGGCTTGCCATCCCCTGCCTGCATACAATAGCTGAATTTTACAGGGCCGCCCAGACGTGGACAGCGACGTGGCTCTTCAGGGGGGCTGCAGGATGGCTCAGACATTTTTCAGCTTTTCCGGTTTTGGATAATTGTCAGTGATTGCCGTTGAGCGTTTGATTTCTTCGTCGCTCAGGGCAAAATCCGAAAGCTCACCAGCAAGGTACTTGGCATAAGCACCCAGATCCAGCAGTCCGTGGCCGCTGAAGTTGACCAGGATAGTTTTCTGCTTACCCTCTTCCTTGGCCTTTTGGGCTTCCCTGACTACCTGGGCCAAGGCATTGGTTGTTTCCGGGGCCGGGATTATTCCCTCGGTGCGGGCCCACAACAGGCCAGCTTTGTACGATTCGAGCTGGGAAACCGATTTCGGCTCGATGATCCCTTCTTCAGCCAGTTGGCTTACGGTAGGCGCCATCCCGTGGTAACGCAAGCCGCCGGCATGAATCGGTGCCGGTACGAAGCGGTGCCCCAGGCTGTGCATCGGCAGCAAAGGGGTGTAACCGGATGTATCTCCGTGGTCATATACAAAAGGCCCCCTGGTCATGGAAGGACAAGCCTTTGGCTCTACCGGGTAGATATCGATTTGACGACCGGAGATCTTGTCGTAAACAAAGGGGAAAGCCAAGCCGGCGAAATTGCTTCCGCCGCCGGCACACCCGATGATGATGTCCGGGTAGGTATCTATCATTTCCATCTGTTTCTTAGCTTCAAGGCCGATTATTGTCTGGTGCAGCAGGACGTGGTTTAAAACGCTTCCCAGGCTGTAACGGGTTTTTCCGCTGGTGTCGGCTACGGCTGCCTCGATTGCTTCGCTGATGGCGATTCCCAGACTGCCGGGGGTATCCGGATCATTTTCAAGGGCATCCAGGCCGGCCTTTGTTTCACGGCTGGGACTGGCGATGCATTGCCCGCCCCAGGCTTCCATCATGGCCTTGCGGTAAGGTTTCTGATCGAAACTTACCCTCACCATGAAAACCTTGCACTTCAGGCCAAACTGGGAGCAGGCAAAGGAAAGGGCACTTCCCCACTGCCCGGCTCCTGTTTCAGTTGTCATGTTTTCGATTCCGAAAATCTTGTTGTAGTATGCCTGGGCCACGGCAGTATTGGGCTTGTGACTGCCTGGAGGGCTGACTCCTTCATATTTGAAATAAATTCGGGCCGGAGTGTCCAGGGCATTTTCAAAGGAGTTGGCCCTTATCAGGGGCGACGGGCGCCACATGGCCAGTACATTGAGAACAGGGTCAGGTATATCTATCCAGCGCTGGCTGCTGACTTCCTGTTCAATCAGGTTCATCGGAAAAACGGGGGCCAGGTCTTCCGGTTTAACGGGGTTGCCGTCAGGGCCCAGGGGCGGGTTTATTTTTATGTCTGCCAGAATGTTATACCACTGGCGTGGTATTTCGGCCTGAGGTAGCAGTATTTGTTTTTGGAGCAGCATAGTTTAACCTCCTTGGTTGTATTTGGCGTAGAATAAAAAACCGCCGGGTGGATTTCCCGGCGGGTTACGAATTCAGCCTGGCAAAAAGCCTGACCCGCCCTCAGGGGCTCTGCCAGTAACCTAAACTGTTTGTTTGATCTGTGTTCTTATTCATAGAAACGCTTTTTACCGAATTAGTCCAGAGTTGTCAAGACCAATGGTCATGGCAAGACCAATAGTCCGTATCTTGTCCGTTTCCGGCTGATGTTTCGCTTGAGATGTCAATGTCTTGTGTTGCCTGCAATACCGCTGCCTTGAACTGTAGGCTGAACCGTTATCTTTGTTGACACAAGCGGATGCCATTTTCTATATACCCGGGAATTCAATGTTTTTACCTTGCGGAGGTTGTTACCATGGCCTGTTTGGTTATGAAATTCGGCGGATCCAGTCTGGCGGACATTCCAAAACTGGAGCAGGTGGCCGGAATGATAGAGGCGGTAAGGAACCAGGATTTTGATGTGGCCGTGGTGGTGTCGGCCATGGGAAAAACAACCGACAATCTGGTGGCCATGGCCAGGCAGGTTTCCCTCAAGCCACCCAGGCGGGAGATGGATATGCTGCTGTCGACCGGCGAGCGGATAACCATGGCTCTTCTCAGTATGGCTTTGCAGAAAAAAGGACTGGCGGCCGTTTCCCTCACAGGTTCCCAGGCCGGCATCATAACCAATGACAGGCATACAGATGCCCAGGTGATCGAAATCCGTCCTTTCCGGGTCAAGGATGAAATGGCCCGCGGTAAAGTTGTCATTGTCGGCGGATTTCAGGGGGTAAGTTACAAGCGTGACATTACAACCCTTGGCCGGGGCGGTTCGGATACAACGGCCGTGGCTCTGGCGGCTGCCCTGGATGCCCGGCGTTGCGAAATATACTCGGATGTGGATGGAGTTTATTCTGCCGACCCTGACATGGTGGAAGATGCCCGTCACCTGCCGGAAATAAGTTATCCGGTCATGCAGGAAATGAGTACGGCCGGAGCCAAGGTGCTCAACGCCCACGCAGTTCAATTTGCCAAGGACAAGCAGATTGCAATCTATGCCCGGGCCACCTTTTCGCCCGGCCGCCAGACTGTGGTACGCAAGATGACGCCGGGTACTTTGCTGGGGGTCAAGGCGGTAGTCAGCCAGCCTAGCGTCGGCCTGGTTCGTTTCAAGGGCCTGGAGGCAATCGAGCATTTCAAACAGGCCGTGGC
This sequence comes from Desulfobacteraceae bacterium, assembly GCA_027025615.1. GTDB lineage: Bacteria > Desulfobacterota > Desulfobacteria > Desulfobacterales > Desulfosarcinaceae > JALVQM01. The sequence goes on from JALVQM010000292.1 coordinate 4,378, forward strand.
TTTCCTGGAAAAAGAACAGGTGCCTATCAAAGAGGTCAATTTGATAAATTGCGGCAAAACAGCATCAGAGGCCAAGGCCTCTTTCGTAGTTGCCTGCGGTGATGTCTATGGCTGGGAAAATATAAGGGAAATACTGCGACAGCGCTTTGGCGGCGCAATTTGTATAGACGAGGGCCTCGGTGCGGTTTCCCTGATAGGTGAAGGCCTGAACCGTAATAATACAACTTTACTCAAAACCATGTCGCTATTGACCAGAAATAAAATTTCGATCGCCGGGGTTACTACCACCTCGTTTCGTATTTCCCTGTTAATTAAAGAGAAGCAG
>JALVQM010000293.1 GCA_027025615.1 Desulfobacteraceae bacterium
GGGTGATATCAACACTTAGCATAGTACCGCTACCAATAATTTTATCAGAAACGAATGGTATTGAGATAACTGTTAGTATATTCTCAGCTTTAATTGTTATTGTAAACTTGAAATTATCTAAAATGGATATAGATAAAATTCCGACTCAAACTCAACCGGTCCGAGGTATAGACCCTTCAACACCGGTTCAACCTGCCTCCGAAAAGGAGCAATTTATCCGTCAAAGCGCATTTGACGGTGAAACTTTTGACGTCAAAGACAAGCATTCCACCAACGATGAAAGGGTAAAGGTGGAAAGCATCGGTTTTGCCCGCCTGGAGCAGGATAAAATCAAGTTTCAGGAACTGGCCCAATCCATACGCCATTCCGACCAGGTTCTTAGTACTCTGGACAAACATCTGGAGAAAATGGAGTCTCTGGTTGAAACGCTGGTGAAACAATACCCACCATTTCCGCCCGACAGCCGCCAGAAAATTAATCTGATAAAACAATTCAATGCATTATGGCATTTGATCAAAAAACTGGAAATGCCGCCAGAAACAGACTCAGCTACCCAAGACCGGGAATTTAAAGAAAATGTTCCCGGCAACCGGGTTGATGATGCTTCAAAAATCGGCACCCTATGGACAGGAATAAACAAGCTTGCTTTTCTGGAACCAAAAGATCGGTTGAATAACACCTTACAGTCAGTAAGAAAAGCACGGTCCATGGTTACAGAAAAGCGAAATCGACTTACCCAAAAAGCAGTAAAAATTGCCGCCGGCATTTAATAATCTACGGCATGGATAATGCTTCTGTCCAAAATTGAGTCTTGCAACATAGGAGATAGTTAAACAAATGGCGCTTAAGCTGACACTGAAACCTGGCGAGAAAATGATTCTTGGAGGAGCCGTCATCACCAATGCTGGCGCTCGGTGCGAGCTGATTGTCGAAAATGAAGTTCCAGTCCTGCGCCAAAAAAATATAATGAACGAAAAGCAGGCCGACAGTCCGGCCCGCCGCATATACTTTGTAGTTCAATTGATGTACGTCGATGAAAAAAACCTGGCCACTCATCACAACCTTTATTGGCAACTGGTACGTGAGTTCATCATGGCTGCACCATCGGCCGTTCCAATCATCGACGTTATCAATGAACATATCGTCAACCGTGATTATTACAGGGCTCTTAAGGCAGCACGCAAACTGATCAACTACGAACGGGAGGCAATTGAAAGTGCTAAGCAACGCAGTCAAAACATACGAAGATGTGGATAAAAATACCAGTTCCGGACGCGCAACAGAGGCTCGTGTGTTAACCCAGGGCGCCTTGAAACTCATTGAGGTAAAACAGAAGTGGAATTCACCGCAGCGCAGGCAACTGCTTGATGCTGCATTGCGATACAACCAACGTATATGGAGCATTTTTCAAGTAGAGCTGTCACAAAAGAATCATCCCTTGCCCGAACAGGTAAGGCTTGATTTGTTGCAACTAAGCCGTTTTATAGACCGCCGCATTTTTGATGCTATGGCTTTTCCTGAGGCTGAAAAACTCGACATAATAATAAAAATCAACCAAAATATCGCTGCTGGGTTACGCGGTTCTCCCCGGTAGATCGTTTCCCAAAAAATCCAGTCAATCAGAGACATGCTGTGTCAAGCATTCGAACCATTTAGCATCCAACCCGTCATAATTCCGTCATTTCGACCGGCGGGCTGGTGATCCGGTAAAATTCTAAAGATTCATTTACATGCGCGATTCCGCTGCACATGCAGTAGTTGCCCGTTGGTTTGCTTGGTTAATGAGCTTTTACGCCCCTGTCAATGGCACCCCAATTGCAACCTGTCTTACAGATATTTAACCGACACGTGATGGACAGCCCGATGCAACTCGTTCAGCAAGACAGGGAACAATTACATTCTAGGCCGAAAAGCAACTGCGCTAAAAATTTTCCTGGAACTTCCATTGCGCAACCACAGGCGACGCAAAATAACCGGTCCCGAATAATTAATGCGTACAACCGTGCAGTCAGGCTTCATTCAAGCGGTCAGGTCCGCAGGAGCCTTGCATGGTACCGCCGGGCTTTGAGCCTTGATCCGAAGTTAGCCAAAGCCTGGCACAATTATGGAAGTGCCCTGAACGAAATTGGTGAAACAAAAATATCCATTTCGTGTTACCTTAAAGCCCTGGAATGTGATCCATCCGACTATAGATCCTTGTACAATCTTTTTCTTTGCTATCAACACCAGGGGGAATTTGAAAAAGCACTTGACATTTTCCGCAGGGCTCTGCCCTACGGTATGAATGACTGGAAGCTGTGGAACAACCTGGGAGTACTTTACCGGGATGCAGGAAAACCAGACCAGGCTGAAGTCTGTTTACGACAGGCTCAGGCCATTGAGAATAACAATCCGATAATATATTATAATCTTGGAATCGTAGCCCAGAAAAATGCCTGTTACCTAAAGGGTCTGAGTTATTATTACAAAGCTTTGAAGGCAGACCCGGATTATGCCCCCGCCAGATGGCTGTATCTATTGTCATTACCCATGATCTACGATCATCAGGGCCAGGTTACCAGATGTCGCCGGCGCTTTGCAGCTAATCTGGAAGAACTGGCAGCTTCAGTGGACCTTGAAAGCCAGGAAGGCCGCCGCAAGGCTCTGGAAGGTTTGGAGGTAACGAGCAATTTTTTCCTCCAGTACCAGGGACAAAACGATTGCAAACTGCTCCAGGTTTGGGGAAAGCTCGTATGCAGGATAATGGCCGCAAATTTCCCCCGACTTTCCAAGCCAAGGGCAATGCCGGCACTGGGTGTTACTGGCCAAATACGTCTGGGATTTGTTTCCTCGTCTCTGTATTCCCACACCATCGGTATATTCCTTGAAGGTTGGCTGAAACACTTGAACAAGCAGCGCTTTAAAATCTACCTGTATCATCTCGGCCAGAAAACCGACCAGACAACAGCCAACCTGGCATCCTTGGCCGAAAAGTTCCATCATTTCCCGGCTGATTACCTGAAAGCAGCCAATCGCATCCAGGCTGACAACCTGCATGTTATTATCCACACTGATATAGGAATGAACCCTGTCACTACCCTTGTGGCCGGGCTGCGCCTGGCTCCGCTTCAATGCAAAGGCTGGGGCCACCCTGTTACAACAGGTCTACCCAGCATCGATTATTACCTTAGCAGTGACCTGATGGAACCACCCGGGGCTGACGAACATTATTCTGAAACCCTAGTCAGACTTCCCAATCTGGCCCTGGCCTGGCATCCTCCTGACCTTAAAGATCTTGCACCCGATCGCAGGCGTTTCGGAATTCGCCAGGATTCTTTTGTGTTTCTGTCTACCCAGTCACTTTTTAAATACTTGCCCCAACACGACGATATATATCCGCGCATCGCCAGTCAGGTTGCAGACTGTCTTTTTGTGTTTATAGAAGCGCCTGCTGAAGCTGCCACAGAACGCTTTAAAAGACGCCTGGAAACCTGCTTCCGTCGTTTCGGCCTTGAAATGGAGCGATTTTGCCTGTTTGTCCCTCGCCTGGGGCACGCCGATTTCCTGCGGTTAAACCTTTCGGCAGACGTCCTGCTGGACAGCCTAGAATGGTCAGGCGGCAAAACCACCCTGGAAGCCCTGGCCTGCGGACTGCCCGTAGTCACCCTTCCCGGAAGGTTTATGCGCGGACGGCACGCCTATGCAATGCTGAGCTTAATCGGGGTGGATGAAACAATTGCATTATCTAAAAGGCAATACTGCCGGATTGCTTCCCGCCTGGCTAATGACAAGGAATTTTTCGATCTTGTAATTCAAAAAATCCAGTCCAACAGGAAGAAGCTTGAAAACGATGTGAGCTTTTTGCACAGGCTGGAAACATTTATTGTCAGTGCCGTTGAATCAGCACTGACAGATACAGCCCCGGAAAATTCCCGGAAAGTATCTAATGCACACCCAACTCCAAAACCTGAAAAATTCGATCCTGAAAAGACTGTTGCCAGGGCCATGGCTTTACAGGCCAGGGGTCAAAACTCCAGGGCTGCGTCTATCTACCGTCATTACCTGACCATGGTCCCTGATGACTCCACCGCCTGGTTCAACCTGGCCGTTGCCCTGTACAAGATTGAACGTTTCGGCGAATCAGTCTCGGCCTACCGCAAGGCCCTTGAAATAAAACCTGGCTGGCCCGAAGCCTGGTTCAACCTGGCTGCTGCTTTGGAAGCCGCCGGCGATCATGAAAGTGCAATTGACGCATACAATTCGTCCATAGCTGCACGTCCTGACTACCACGATGCGTACTATAATCTTGGCTTGCTCCTGGCTGAAAAAGGTGATGTCTCCAAGGCTGTGGCGGCTCTTACCAAGGCCACGGCCCTTAATCCGTCCAATGCCAGGGCCTGGCATCACCTGGCCGATGCCATGGCCAGGCAGGAAAAGTATAGCGACGCCCGAAAAGCTTATCAACAGGCGATAAACTTGTCTCCTAAAATGTGGCAGGCTTATAATAATCTCGGCAATATTCTTCTTAAACAGGGTGATATCGACTTTTGTATCAAGTGTTACTTTAAGGTTGTGGAGGCATGCCCTGACCTTGCCCAGGCCCACTATAACCTTGGCAGTGCCCTGAGATTGGCCGAACAATACGGCAAAGCCGAAGCAAGCCTCAAACGAGCCCTTGTTCTGGATCCTTCCTATGCAGAG
>JALVQM010000294.1 GCA_027025615.1 Desulfobacteraceae bacterium
TTGTGAAGCATCAAGCGCAAAGCCCGGCCAACGGCCCTGGTATGATCCATGTAATGTCCGTTTTCAAATTCTGCCACCAGCCTTGTCTTTTGTTTGTACACAGATACATCGGTAAAGCCGATATCAGCAATTGCCTGGCAGGTTCTGGCTATCATGTGCTGGTCATCCAGCCATTTTTTGCGATAGGCAAAGGCAAAATCCCACGAGGGAGGATCAGGTCTTGGAGGTAAAATTCTTCGTCCAAGTCCAAATTGCCAGTTTATGTTCAGGCCCAGGGTGTCACCCCTTTGAAAGCTGAGGCCCAGGTCGATTCCCCTTACAGGTTGCCATCGCAGCCCGACATTTAGCGGCCAGGATGCCCCATCAGGTATCCCCCTGACCGGCGGGGGGTCATCCTCGTATTTTATGGGATTGTATTCGGCCATGATTTGCCAGTGGGGGTTGATATTCAAAGCCAGGCCGCCCCAGAGGCCGACTTCGTCGAATATCGTCAGGTCGCCCTTGAGACGCTTTCGGCCGATACCCAGGGTCAGGTCAAGGGGGTATATCTGGCGACTGATGGCAAGATATTGAGCCTCGAACATCCGGGTCCCGTGAAAATCGTGTAGCCCTATGGCAACGGCGGGGAGTTCCCGGCTTTCAGGAATTACCTGGTACTTGATATCAAAAGCTTTGTCCTTGTAAGAGCCGAAGTCAGGTTCGAGTCCTGACTCAAGATTGGTTATTTCGGTGTATCTTCCGCTTAGTTCAAGACCTGGCAGGGGACTTATGGCAAAAGTGTACCATCTGTACGGCAGGGCCTGGGCATAGCCAAGGCGCATGTGACCATCGTACAGCACCCGGGCCGATGGAATTTCCAGCAGGCCGGTCCCACCCCAGTTGGCCGGTCGGTCAAATGGAGAATCAGAGGCCATGCAGGCAGCACTTCCCAATGCCACCAGCGTAATGCAGTAAACCAGCGCACCGATTGCGCAGACCGTAAGAATGGGTAAACCGAGGTGGGTTTTGCCTTCCTGGTTTTTCCGAGCCTGGTTTAAGAAAAGGGAATCAGTCTGGGTTCGCAATGTTAGCTCGTTGCCAAATACAGGGTCGCGTGGTAAGTAGTTTCTTATTTCAATATCTGACTGCCTTGGTAATATCTGGCTTTGTAGCCCATTGCACGGTTAATTGCAAACCGGGGAGATCTGCTTTTGAAAGTAGGAACAGCAACTTGGAAAAAGATTGGACTGCTGATTGGTATAATGACAACCGGCTTTTTGCTGGCCGGTTGCCTGGCCGATAATGTGGCCCGTGACCTTGGGGTATATGTGAACCGGGACGTTTATTCAATCGCAGAGCTGGAACAAGGCTGCCTTGATCGATACCGTTCAGTGACAGGGGTCAATTACCATGGAGACGAGAGCCTGTATAGGATCTTGAAAACGGAGATTTTACCGGTTTACGGCAGCTTCTGCGTTATGGCCCGTAAAATAGAACCCCGCACGGAGAAGGTAAAGCGCCTGCATTCATATTACCTTCAGGCGGCTCATTTCCGGTTGAGAGGGTTCAAAACGGTCGCTCTGGCAATCGAAAGCCGGGATCCTGACCTTATCAGGGTAGCCAATGACAACTTTTCAAAGGCTGCCGATGCAGCTAATCAATGGCGTTCGCAGGTCGGTGATCTGGCTGAACTGCATGGGATTAAATTTAAGCTGAATTAATAAATGATTGTTTCTCTGGGGGAGAGCAATTGCCATGGGTAACATTGGTGCTGGTTTAGGGAAATGGCCTTGCCGGATTTTGATTATTGCCTGGATAAGTCTGTTTTTCCTTGGCAGTGGGGTGTTGGGGGCTGTTGATGAGCAGTCCCGGGAACCTGGAGACGAAACCACGGCGACCATCACCAAGGTGCTCAAGGAAACCGATCGTGAGCTTCAACAAAACTTTTTCAAACAGCTTGATATTCAGGACAAAATAGATCTTCTGGACCGGGCCGGGTTAAATGATGCAAAGCGCATGTTCGAATGGCTTGAAACTACCCAGCGTGAAGAGGTTTTCAAGAGGCTTGACCCTGCCCGTCAGGCGCAGCTTTTTGAAGGTCTCAGTGAGAGCGAGCAAATCAAGCTGTTCGCTTCCCTTCAGGATGAAACCAGGAGGACCCTGCTTAAAGCCATGGCTCCTGAAAGACGCCGGCAGTGGCTGACCCGTTATCCCGGATTGTCACTGGAGGTTCCGGGACTTGTAGAAAAAACCCCGGAAAAGACTACAAAATTAGAAGGGCTCACTGAATCTCAACCTTCCCGTCTGGAAAGGATCATGAGCGGCCGTTTTCCTTCAACGGTTGATCAGGGTTTGAAGCAGTTTGGTTACGAATTTTTCAGGGGAACCCCGGGACGGTTTAAATCCTGGGCCGATTTCCCTGTGGACGACAGCTACGTGCTGGGACCCGGCGACAGTTTCAGGATCCACCTGTGGGGCAAAATTGAACAAGTGCATACGGTAACCGTGGAGCGTGATGGTTCAGTCTCTATCCCCAGGGTAGGCCAGGTGGTGCTTGCGGGCCTTACTTTTGGCGAGGCTAAAAAGCTATTAAAAAAGAGGTTTGCAGAATATTATCCTGATTTTTCCATGGGACTTACCATGCAGAGGCTTAGGACCCTCCAGGTCTTTGTTGTTGGAGCGGTTCACAAGCCTGGAGCCTATCCCCTGAGCAGTTTGTCAACGGTGATCCAGGCCCTGTATGCTGCCGGAGGACCGACCAAGAACGGCAGTCTGAGAAAAATAAAGGTCAATCGTGGTGGACGCACGGTAGCGACCGTTGATTTGTATAATTTTCTAATCGGTGGCGACAGGAGCGATGACCTGCGTTTGAAAACCGGCGATACCGTGGTTGTCCCGGTAATCGGACCGGTGGTCGGAGTGGCCGGTAATGTCCGGAGGCCTGCGATTTACGAATTAAACGGGCCTGCCACCATAGGGCAGGTCCTGGCCCTGGCAGGCGGAGTCATGGCAACCGGACATTTGCATAACGTAGTGGTTGAAAGAGTTAAGCAGAACCAACGCCGTATAGTTAAGAGTTTCAACCTGGCAGCCAGTCAAGCTTCCGGAAGTGCCGATTCGGACATGCCGGTACAGGACGGTGACCTGGTTAAGGTCTACCCGGTTTACCGCCAGATGACGGAAGTTGTTTTCCTGGAAGGCCACGTAAAATACCCCCGGGAATATGAACTCAAACCGGGTATGCGGGTTGGTGACCTGCTCAAAAGTTATGACGACTTGATGCCCGAACCCTTTCTGGCCCGTGCAGATGTCATCCGCCTTGTGCCACCGGATTTGCACCCAAAAGTCATTTCTTTCGACTTGGGCGGGCTTCTTGAAGGTGACCAGGGGCAAAACATTAAGCTTCAGAACCTGGATCGGGTGATCGTGTATGCCTACCAGGAAAAAGCCCCGGTTGCCAGTGTCAGTATCAGGGGAGCTGTACAGAGACCGGGAACATACCGCCTTTACGACGGGATGCGGATTAAGGATCTTATTTTCATGGCCGGGAACCTCACTGCCATGGCATATGAGGATGATGCCACCCTGTCACGTATCGTTGCCGGCAAGGAGCGCACCGAAACCATTATACTTAAGTTTGCCCCGGCCAAGGCCGTTGCCGGTGACCAGGCCGACAATATTTTGCTCAGACCAAATGATTCTGTCTTTATCCGTCAGATTCCCAAGTATGGGGAAGCCCTGGAACGTAAGGTCATCCTGGATGGGGAATTTGTTTTTCCGGGTGAATATTTTTATACGGAAGGAGAAAGGATAAGCCATATTATTGCCCGTGCGGGTGGTTTTACCGAAGACGCTTACCTTTTCGGTGCGGTTTTTCAACGTGAAGAAATCAAGGCTGTCCAGGGACGCCTGGTCAAGGAATATATAAGCAAGCTGGAGGAAGAGGTCCTTACCTTGGCAGCCCAGTCGGCCCAGACTTCCCTGGAAGAGGAAGAAACTGCAATTATACTGAAAACTTTGAACGCCAAGCGCCAGTTGCTGGAAAAAATGCGCAGTGCCAAACCCACCGGACGCATGGTGGTAGACCTGAATAAGGTTGTCAAGATGCCCAATTCAGATTTTGATCTAAAACTGCAGCCTGGAGACAGGCTGATAGTTAAGAAACGCCCTGATTACGTTAACGTTCTGGGCGAGGTTTACAACCAAACCGCCCTGCTGGTGGTACCGGGCAAAAAGGTAGGTTATTATCTTTCAAAGGTAGGGGGAACCACTGACACGGCGGATGAGAAACAAATTTACCTTGTAAGGGCTGACGGCACCGTTATCAGCAAGCGCCAGTCCGGGATGTTTGGGCTTTCCACCTGGGACAGTGAAAAGGACCGTTGGCAGTTGGGCAGTTTTGAAGACCTCCGGGTCCATCCGGGAGATACCATTATTGTGCCTAAAAAGGTCGAGAAATATCCTTGGCTGAGGGTGGTAAAAAGCGTAACCCAGATTATGTACCAGATTGCCGTTGCAGCCGGCGTTATAATAGTGGCCTATTAAAGTAACTGCCTGAATTATCCGCTTATTTAATTTCCTTCTTAAAATATGGATAAAATTTTTCCATAATTGGGAATTTAACCTACCATTTTTAGGAAAACTTTTACAAGATTCCACGCATTCAAGGCCTTTCCCAACTGTTCGATTAGCCTTT
>JALVQM010000295.1 GCA_027025615.1 Desulfobacteraceae bacterium
TCCTCGGGCTGTCCGGTGGGCACCTGCCCCCAGGCAAGAATTCCCCCTTTTTCTATAAAAGACCTGATTGAATCACCGTAAAGAACGAAACGATCAAAATACCCGTAAGCATCAAAATTGACAATGTCAGCCCCGGACTCCAGAATCAGTGACCAGTCGGTGTTGGCGCATACATGGATCCCGGCCAGGGCGCCCTGGGCGTGAATGGCCTCGATTACTTCCTGGAGCCCCTGGTCCACCACCTGGCGAGAAAGACTGATAAACTCGGAAGACCCGAAGCCGGCCAGGGCCGGTTCATCGATGAACATTATCACCGGACAGCCAAAAGCCGACAGCCTGGCCGCTTGCCAACCAGCCTTTAGGGCCATCAGCTTGACACCCGCATCCCGCAGGGTATCATCATAGACAATGGCCCGTTTATCCTGGTCGGCAACCCCGGTACAAAATGTAAACGGACCGGTGATCTGACCCTTGACGGCTTTCGGGGCAAGGTTACCGCCCGAGAGTCTATCAAGAAATACGAAAAAGCCCCTGGCCGCCACAGGATCAAGGCCGAGTGAAGAATTTTCCAGGACAGCAATATCCTCGCTTGCCTCCAGATATTCCTGGAAAAATTGCAACAATTGTTCATCGTAATCCCCGACCGTGGTATCAATCCTGCCCCTGTCCAGGGGCAGGCACAAGCCGGGCATACCAGAAAGAAACTGGGGAATCATTTTTTCCCCTGGATTGACAGGCAACTGAGGCCACAAAGGGATTTCCGGAGTATACTCGAAAACCAAATCCAAGGCTTCCTCATGATCGGTTAGTGGCAAGCTGCCGATCAAAAGAGGCAAACCACCTGGTTGAAAATTTTTTTCCATGATCTATTCCTTTTGATGGCAATCCGGCAACAACACAATAATTCAGGTTTGTGGCCGTGCAACCAATTATTTGAATTATTCAAAAGCTATCTTGATATTTTACCGGTCCTGCTGAAACGGTAATTTCCAAAGCCCTGATTAACTTAACATCCAGTTCCGGTCATAAGCCACCATGAACGAATCCGCCGGATGGAAATAGGCAACTTAACATTTGCCCGAAAGATAGACAAGTCCCTTGCCAATTGGCGAATTGACAGCCATAAGTCAGGGTGTTATAGTCCCTGGCAGCCTGAACCCCCAATTGTTCAGGCCAGCAGGGGTGCAAATGGGCAAGATAATCTCACTTGACGACAAACTAAACTTGTCGGCCTCAAAAAAAGCGGATGTGGTCAGGAAAAGGAAAATTCTGGCTGTCCGCAAAATTTTCCAATGCACCCATAATGCAAACAAATGTGAACGGTGTGGTACGGCGCTGACCTCAAAAAATCAAGGCCAGGCCCGGAAGTTGCAGATTCCGTATAAATTCTGTGACAGCTGCGCTGATGAATACCGGGCTTATATCAACATGCTGCAAGGTGTGCAGGACGAGGAAACCTACTGGCATAACGAGGCATGGATGAAAGTCTGGCGGGCCTGGATAGACTATCACGGCGCTATAGATGCTTATCTCAGGTCAAACGAATTTCAACGCCTGGTAAGTGAATTGCAATCTGAACCTGTACCTTGAGTAATGATTACACTACCCCGTTCTTATTGTTGATGAACAATATCAGGACTAGGAGGAAACATGTTTGGAATAGGTATGCCTGAATTGATAATTATTCTGGTGATCATCCTGATCATCTTCGGAGCCGGCAAGCTGCCGGAAATAGGCGGCGGTATGGGCAAGGCCATCCGCAACTTCCGCAACGCTACCCGTGAAAGCGATAAAAAAAAGCCTGATCAACTGGAAGGAGACAAGAAGGACAACTCTGAAAGCTAAGCCTGAAAAAAGCCGATCCTCATTTCTTTCCCTAAATATTCAGCGGCCCGTCAATCCAATGATTTTCGGGTCGCCCGGATTTACCAAGCCCGTCCGCCGAAGTCATTGTCCAACCTGTAACTAATAGTAAATATTGTCCATATATTCTCAACTTGCCAGCGACAAAATCGATATTATTATGTTAACAAAATCTGATTAGCCAAACCGGCTAAGGCTGCCTTGCTAGGAGGAGTAAATGGAGAAACATCATAAGTTTTCCATCTGGTACGTTCTGCTTGGTTTCTGGATCGTCCTGTTGTTCCAGCACATGCTGGTAACGGCCATGGCCATCAAAACCATTCCCTACAGCGAATTTTTACGTCTGTTGAAAGAAGACAAGGTGGTCGAAGTGGCCATCGGTGCCGACCAGATCCAGGGACGCCTGAAAGATTCCGACAATCCGGCCGGTCGGGGAACACTTTTCAGGACCGTCAGGGTAGATCCTGAAATCAGCAAAATACTGGCTGAGCATAACGTCACTTTCAAGGGTGAGCTTGAATCCACTTTCGTCCGCGACCTGATGTCATGGATAGTGCCGGTTTTCATGTTCGTAGGCATCTGGTACTTCGCCATGCGCCGGATTCAGAATCAGCAGCCGGGATTCATGACCCTGGGAAAGAACAAAGCGCGCATCTACGAAGAAAACGAGTTGGGGGTTACTTTCGAGGACGTTGCCGGGGTTGACGAAGCCAAGCAGGAACTGAAGGAAGTAGTCGATTTTCTGAAAAAACCCGAAAAATACAGTGCCATCGGAGGTCGTATTCCCAAGGGAATTCTGTTGGTCGGCCCCCCTGGAACAGGCAAAACCCTGCTTGCCAAGGCAGTCGCCGGAGAAAGTAAAGTACCCTTCTTTAGTATGAGCGGATCGGAATTCGTTGAAATGTTCGTGGGTATGGGCGCAGCCCGGGTAAGGGACCTTTTTAACCAGGCCAAACAGAAAGCGCCCTGTATAATCTTCATCGACGAGCTTGACGCCCTGGGAAAGGCCCGGGGAATAGGACCTGTGGCCGGGCATGATGAGCGAGAGCAGACCCTCAACCAGCTACTGGTTGAGATGGACGGTTTCGATCCCAGCGCCGGAGTAATCCTGATGGCTGCCACAAACCGTCCTGAAATCCTCGATCCTGCCCTGCTGCGCCCGGGTCGCTTTGACCGCCAGGTCCTTGTCGACCGCCCTGACAAATTAGGCCGGGAGGCTATTGTAAAAGTCCACCTGCGCAACGTTAAAACGGCACCGGATGTTGATCCGGCCGAAATCGCTGCTATGACATCCGGCATGTCAGGCGCCGATCTGGCCAACCTGGTCAACGAAGCCGCCCTGCTGGCAGTGCGCAACGGCAAGTCTGAAGTTACCATGGCCGAAATCAGGGAAGCCGTTGAAAGGGTTATCGCCGGGCTGGAAAAGAAAAACCGCTTGATAAATCCGGAAGAAAAAAAGATCGTGGCCTATCATGAAATCGGCCATGCCATTGTAGCCATGAGCCTGCCGGGAACAGATCCTGTCCAAAAGATAACCATAGTTCCCCGTGGAGTTGCAGCCCTGGGATATACCATGCAGGTCCCGACAGAGGATCGGTTCCTGATGAAGCGGTCTGAATTACTCAACAAGATAGCTACTTTACTGGGAGGACGGGCGGCTGAAAAGCTAGTCTTCGAAGACATCTCCACCGGGGCCCATAACGACCTTGCCCGGGCAACCGATATCGCCCGTTCCATGGTAGTGCAATACGGAATGAGTGAAAAAATCGGCCAGGTCTATTTTGCCGGCCGGCAGAACAACTCTTTTCTGGGGATCGATGAAGAAGGTGCCAAGCCGTACAGCCCGGCCACTGCAGAAATGATTGACAAAGAAATCCGTCAAATTATTAGCAACCAGTTTCAGCGGGCAGTGGAAATCCTCAGTTCCCAACGCCAGGCACTGGAAAAAGCCGCTGCCATTTTGCTGGAAAAAGAAACCATCGAGGGCAAAGAGCTGGCTGAACTGCTCAATGACCAATCAGAATAGGACCTGATCTGGAAAAATCTCAAGCCCCCGGGCGGCAGGAACAATTCAAAATACTTACAGACTAAGTGTATGCTCCGTCCTTTGTCAGTCCTGCGCCTTGCCCGGAGCCCTGGTCCTTATTCTGATACAGGTTATACCAGGTTGGCGATAATCTCCTGTACCTGTATTTTGCCGGGATTAAAAATCAGGCTACAACGTGGACTGTCCCATCCGATTACAAAAAAATTATAGAGCGTTAAGACTGGGCCGTCGCCTTGCCGCAGGGAAATAGAAAGGCCCCTGTCATGAAACCCAGACGCTTTTACCCAGGGCTTTAAAAATATTGAACTACTTCTCAGTGAAACGGTCGGCCCCGCAGAGCTTTGCCGACGTTACAACATTTTCTCCGGTTGCTGTATACCTTGAAAATGAATTTTCAAAAAAGCCGTACGCAACGGCCTCAAACAAGCGCACGGATCAGACCTGAACTTCGGAAACGTCAAAAACGAGGATCTTCAACAAGCCTTAGACGAACTCTATACAGATGATGAATTGGACTTGGACCTGCAATACCCGTCAGGAACAGATGTCCGGGTAAAAGACAGCTACCTTATCATAGGCAACTCAGCCTTCGACCTTGAAACATTCAGAGGCCAGCCTTACCCGATCAAACTCGAAGGCGGTGTGCTGTTTATCAAATACGGAGATTCCGGTTATGAACTGCTTCCCCAAGGCGCGCTCATCGAAGCTGACGGCAGCACAATACTGGTCAAGGAAAACTGTTCGGATA